>JBJTSG010000123.1:0-2967 GCA_046076505.1 Erythrobacter sp.
GTAGAGCGCAATGCCGCCAGCGTCGCGCAGTTCCGGGCGATGATCGCCCGTGCGCAGGCCCGCCCGCCGGTCGGCGCGGCGATGCTCGCGCAGATCGCGAGCCAGGCGCGCAATCTGCTTGAGCGGTGAGAGTCACGCCTCGCTTCGGGAAGGCGTGGCGAGTCCCCGATCCGCTAGCTTGACCCTCGGACGATTTGCGCCACATCAAGTCTCGAGGGTCCCGGGAAAGGCATAAGGCAGGACATGGCAGCCACCACGCAGCAGGCGGACGTAGTGATCGTCGGCACCGGCCACGGCGGGGCGCAGGCGGCGATCGCCCTGCGCCAGCACGGCTTTGCCGGCTCGGTCCTGATGATCGGGCGCGACAAGGCCCCGCCCTACGAGCGCCCGCCGCTCTCCAAGGAATACCTCGCCGGCGACAAGGGCTTCGAGCGGATCATGATCCGGCCCGAGAAGTTCTGGGCGGAGAAGGCGATCGACCTGCGGCTCGGCGCGGCGGTCACCGCGATCGACGCTGCTGCCCACAGCCTGACGCTGAGCGACGGCGGCAGCGTCACCTATGGCACCCTGATCTGGTCCGGCGGCGGCGATCCGCGCCGCCTGCCGGTGCCGGGCGCGGTGCTGCCGGGCGTGTTCTATGTCCGCGACAAGGGCGATGCCGATGCGATGATGCAGGCCCTCGCCGACGGCGCGCGGCGGGCCGTGGTGATCGGCGGAGGCTATATCGGGCTTGAGGCTGCCGCTGTGCTGACCAAGCTCGGCTGCCACGTCACGCTCGTCGAGATGCTCCCCCGCCTGCTCGCGCGGGTCGCGGGCGAGGAGCTTTCCGACTTCTACGCCGCCGAGCACCGCCGCCAGGGCGTCGACGTGCGGCTCTCCACGGGCGTGCACTCGGTGCTCGGCGAGGGCAGGGTCACCGGCGTCCGCCTCGACAACGGCGAGGAGGTGCCCTGCGACATGGTGGTGGTCGGCATCGGCATCGTGCCGGCCGTCGCGCCGCTGATCGCCGCCGGCGCGGTCGGATCGAGCGGGGTCGACGTCGACGAGTTCTGTCGCACCAGCCTCGAGGACGTCTACGCGATCGGGGATTGCGCCGCCCACGCCAACCCCTTTGCAGGCGGCGACGTGATCCGCCTCGAATCGGTGCAGAACGCTCACGATATGGCGAACACCGTGGCCAAGGCGATCATCGGCGAGGGCGAACCCTACCGCGCGCTGCCGTGGTTCTGGTCGAACCAGTACGACCTCAAGCTCCAGACCGCGGGGCTCAGCCTCGGCCATGACGCCACGGTGCTGCGCGGCGATCCGAAGACCCGCAAGTTCACCGTCGTCTACCTGAAGGACGGCAAGCCCTGTGCCTTCGACTGCGTGGGGACGATGAAGGACTACGTGCAGGCAAGGAAGCTGCTTGAGAGCGGCTGCGGGCGGATCGAGCCCGCGCTGCTCGCCGATCCCGAGGTGGCGCTGAAGGATTTGATCTGATTCTCCCCTCCCTTCAGGGAGGGGACGGGGGTGGGGCGAGGCCGCCGGCATGGAGCCCCCACACCCCAACCCCCTCCACGAGGGGAGGGGGAGCTAGGCCTTGAGCCTTCCCAGCGCCCATTCCGCTGCCTCGGCGACGACCGGATCGGGGTCTTGCGTTAATCCCTCGACCTGCGGGATCAGGCCGGCGTTACCGCTGTTGCCGGCCGCATAGAGGCAGTTCCTGATGAACCGGTCGCGGCCGATGCGCTTGATCGGCGAGCCGGAGAAGAGCGCGCGGAAGCCCGCGTCGTCCAGTGCCAGCAACTCGCCCAAACGCGGGGCGAACAGCTCCGCGCGGGGGAGGAACTCGCGGCAAGCCTGCGCGGCGCTGGCGAACTTGTTCCACGGGCACACCGCGAGGCAATCATCGCAGCCGTAGATGCGGTTGCCGAGGGCGGGGCGGAACTCCTCCGGCACCGGCCCCTTGTGCTCGATGGTCAGGTAGGAGATGCAGCGCCGCGCATCGAGCCTGTAGGGTGCCGGAAAGGCATCCGTCGGGCAGGCGTCGAGGCAGGCGCGGCAAGAACCGCACTGGTCGCGGTGGCCTCGCGCGGGGGCGAGGTCCAAGGTGGTGTAGATCGCGCCGAGAAACAGCCAGCTGCAGTGAGTGGGGCTGACGAGATTGGTGTGCTTGCCCTGCCAGCCGATCCCCGCCGCCTCGCCGAGCGGCTTTTCCATCACCGGGGCGGTGTCGACGAAGACCTTGACCCCGGTGCCCGGCACCTCCTCGACAAGCCACCGGGCAAGCGCCTTCAGCCGCTTCTTCACCACGTCGTGATAGTCGCGCCCCTGCGCGTAAACGGAAATGCGCGCGTGCTTGCCCGAGGCCTCCAGCGCCAGCGGATCGTGCGCCGGGGCGTAGCTCATGCCCAGGGCGATCACGCTCTTCGCCTCGGGCCACAGCCCCTGCGGCGAGCGGCGGTGCGCCGCGCGCGCCTCCATCCACTCCATCGATCCGTGGTGCCCTTCGCCCAGCCACTGCTCGAGGCGTTCGGCGCGCAGCGGGTCCTCGCCTGCGCGCGCAATGCCGCAGGCCGCGAAGCCGAGGGCCGCGGCCTCCTCCTCGATGCGGCCCACCAGGTCGGTAACGGGCGCGTTAACCATGTTCGGAAGGGCTCCCGTTTAATCCTCTCCGCTAACGGCGTAAGGCTATGGACATGGCGGTAGGCAATCACGGCGCGGCGGGCAACCTCGCGCAAGGATGGACGGGGCAGCCGGTGGATGCGCGTCCGCTGGCGATCGAGGCGGTCGGGCTCGTCAAGAGCTTCGACGGCACGCGCGCGGTGGACGGGGTCGACATCGCCGTGCCCGAGGGCGCGATCTACGGCGTGCTCGGGCCGAACGGTGCGGGCAAAACCACGACCCTGCGGATGCTGCTCGGCATCATCGACCCCGACGAAGGCGTGCGCCGCGTGTTCGGGCATGATCGCCCGCACGATATCG
>JBJTSG010000124.1:0-11213 GCA_046076505.1 Erythrobacter sp.
TCGGCCTGCGCCTTGGCCTCGTCGCGGCTCATGGTTTCAAGCTTGCCGGTGAACACCACGGTCTTGCCCGCCACCCGGCTGGCGAGGGTCTTCACTTCGAAGCGCGGCGGGGTGACCTCGCCCAGCAGATCCTCCCACACCGCAACATTGTGCGGCTCGTGGAAGAAATCGCCCAGCGCCTCGACCACCGATGGGCCGATACCGTCGATGGCGGTGAGTTCGCCCGCCGCTTCGGCATCACCTGCGTGCGCCCGCTCGGCGAGGGTGCGAAGCGCGGGAAGCTCGTGAAAATGCTTCATCAGATCGCGCGCCGTCACCTCGCCCACGTGGCGGATGCCGAGCGCGAAGAGCAGCCGCGCCGCATCGGGGGTGCGCTTGGCCTCGATCGCGGCGAGGAGGTTGTCGACCGACTTTTCCTGCCACCCCTCAAGCGCGAGGATATCGCTACGGCGACGGCGCAGGCGGTAGATGTCTGCCGGACTCTCCAGCCAGCCGAGCGCGAAGAACTGCGCGATGGTCTTGCTCCCCAGCCCCTCGATATCGAGCGCCTTGCGGCTGACGAAGTGTTCGAGGCGCTGGGTGCGCTGCGCGGGGCAGATGAGGCCCCCGGTGCAGCGCACGTCGACCTCGCCTTCCTCGGCCACGGCCTCTGACCCGCATTCAGGGCAGTGATCGGGGAACGGGAAAGCTTCGCGCGATTCGTCACGGGTGAGATTTTCAACGACCTGCGGGATGACATCGCCCGCGCGCTGGATCACCACCCGGTCGCCGACGCGCAAGGACAGCCGCGCAATCTCGTCGCGGTTATGGAGCGTGACGTTGGTGACCGTCACCCCGCCGACCAGCACCGGCGCAAGGCGGCCGACAGGGGTGAGCTTCCCCGTCCGCCCGACCTGGATGTCGATGGCTTCGACCACCGTTTCGGCGCGTTCGGCCGGGAACTTGTGCGCCAGCGCCCAGCGCGGGGCTTTCGCGACGAAGCCGAGGCGCTCCTGCCAATCCAGGCGGTCGAGCTTGTAGACCACGCCGTCGATGTCATAGGGCAGCGAGGGTCGCGTGGCCCCGATCGCGTCGAAATGGGCGATGAGGTCGTCGGCTCCGCCCTCGATCCGGATGAACAGCGGCGAGACGGGAAAGCCCCACTCCCTAAGCTTGGCGACGATCGCGCTCTGGGTGCCGCCCGGCACTTCGCTCGCCGCTCCCCAGCCATGCGCCCAGAACCGCAAGGGGCGTTTCGCGGTCACGCTCGCATCCTTCTGCCGGAGCGAGCCCGCAGCCGCGTTACGGGGGTTGGCGAAGATCTTGCCGCCCGCCTCATGCTGCGCAGCATTGAGTGCGGCAAAAGCCTGTTTTTCCATGTAGACTTCGCCGCGCACCTCGAAGATCGCGGGAACGCTCGCGGGCAAAATCTGCGGGATGTCGGGGATGTGCGCGACGTTGGCCGTCACGTCTTCGCCGACCTGCCCGTCACCGCGCGTCGCGGCGCGCACCAGCACACCGTCCTCATAGCGCAAGGAACACGAGAGCCCGTCGATCTTGTCCTCGGCGGTGATCGCCATCGGCGCGTCATCAGGCAGCGCGAGGAAGCGCCGCATCCGCGCCAGCCACTCGGCGACCTCGTCACGGCTGAAGGCATTGTCGAGGCTCATCATGCGAACCTCGTGCGTCACTTTGCCCAATGGCGAGGCGGCGACCTGATGGCCGACCTTCTGCGAGGGCGAATCCGCGCGGACAAGGTGCGGGAAGGCCGCTTCGATCTCGGCATTGCGGCGCACCAGCGCGTCGTATTCGGCGTCGGTGATCTCGGGCGCGTCCTCGGCGTGGTAAAGCCGGTCGTGTCGCGCGATCTCCTTCGCCAGCCGCATCAGGGTGTTGGCGGCCTCCGCCTCGGTCATTCGATCGGTGCTCATGGCTCCGCTCTATTCAGCGCCCCTTGGCAATGTCCAGCAGCGCCGGGCCGATCGCGGCGAAATCGGCCGTGCCGGGAACGAGCAGGTTGAAGTGCTGCTCTTGATCGACGTTGACAACATCGATCTTGATGCCCTGCCCCCGAAGGGCGGCGATCATTGCCGGATCGGGAGCGGGAAGCGCGCCGTCGACCACCAGCATCCGCTTGACCAAAGGCTTGTTCTGGAGCGGATCGAGCATCGCGTAACGTGCCGGTTGTTCGGCCGGAGTGCCCCCCATCAGGGAGGCGATCACCGGCTTGCCGCACACCGCCGCATCGGTGCCGATGAACGGCGCGAGCGTCAGCGGCCCGTCGAGCGCCACCACGCCTTGCACCTTGGGTAGCGAGCCCGCGATCACGCCGTCGCCCTTGCCGCCGCTCGCGAGCCACACCGCCGGCGTGGTGCCCGCAGAGTGGCCCATCAGGGTGATGCGCTTGAGGTCGACGGGATAGTCCTTGGCGATCTCGTTGACATAGCCGAAGCCTTCGGCCCAGTCGGTGAAAGTTTCAGGCCAGCCGCCCTTGGAACCCAGGTCACGGTAGCTCGGGGTCCAGACCGCGACGCCGTTCTTTGCGAGGAAACTCGCCAGCGCGGCGACATTGCCGGTGTTGCCCAGGCCCATCCAGCATCCCCCGTGCCACAGCACCACCAGCGGGAACGGCCCCTTGCCCTGCGGCATGCGCAACTCGCCCGCCTGCTTGGGAGAGGCGGTGCCATAGGCGAGCTTGGCGGTGGGCGGATCGGAGGGGACGATGTTGACGGTGAAGGGGCTGTAGTTCTTGGTGTCGGTCACCGCAAACTGCGGATCGGGCGCGGTCGGCGCGGTGGCAACCGGCGCGGTGGGCGCGCAGCCTGCGAGCGCCAAGGCCAGCACAGCGGTGAACGACGTTACATGTTTCATGGCATTCCCCCTCATCTGCTCCAGCTTAGCGCGACCGCCGCACGGGACAACGGCTCATTGCGCGCCGCGCAGCACCGCGAGCATGGCCGCCGCGTTCGCGTCGTGGACGGGATCGCCGGGGGTGATGATCGCGAAGTGGCTCGCTTGGCGATTCTCGCGCACCGTGACGCGCGCGCCGCCCGCGGCAAGGTTCGCCTGCGTGGCGGCCGAGGGCGCGGGCAGCTTCGCCTGCACGAAGAGGATGTGCGCAAGCTGCGGCGCGCGGGTGGAGGGCGAGATCGCCGTGTAGCGTTCGGGGACGCGGCGGGGCTCGCCGCCCATGAAGGGATCGACCGCGCTGAACTGGCAGAGCGCGTCGAAGGCGGGTCGCTCGGCCCCCACATCGCCGGGTCCGTCGAGCACGATCGCCGAGTGGGCCTTCAGTGCCTCGCGGGCACCAACCGGGCCGTCGGCGCCCTGGGCACTTGCCAACCATAGCGCCGGGAGCGCACCCGCCGAATGGCCCACGAGCGTCACCGCCGCGCGGTCGATGGGATATTTCGCTGCAACCTTGTCGATCAGCTTCGCCGATGCCGCCCAGTCCGCGAACGATCCCGGCCACCCGCCCCCGTCGCCGACCTCGCGGTAATCGACGTTGAGCGTGGCGATGCCCTCCTGCTGCCAGCGCGTGGCAAGCGGGCCCATGTAGGCCTGCGAGGCGATGCCGGTCTTCCAGCACCCGCCGTGATAGATCACTGCCAGCGGAAACGGCCCCTTGCCTTGCGGAAGCCGCAGCTCGGCAAAGCCGCGCGGGTGCTCGGCATAGCGCAGGACCGCGTCGGGCTTGGAGGGCTGGAGCTGGGCATCGGTGCCGTAGGTCGCATGGTTGGGCTGGGCGGACGTCACGGCTCTCTCCGGCGCGGGCGTGGCAGGGGTGCAGGCGGCGGCAAGAAGGATGACGGGGAGAAGGGGGTGCCTCACACCCCCTCCAGCAGCCGGTCCGCCTGGGCCCTCGCCTCCGGGGTCACCTCGGCGCCCGAGAGCATCCGGGCAATCTCCTCCTGGCGGCCAGCCTTGTCCAGCAGCACCACGCTGGTCTTGGTGACTGTCCCGCTCGAGGCCTTGGCGATGAGGTAGTGCTGCCCGCCGCGCGCCGCGACCTGCGGTGAGTGGGTGACTGCGAGAAGCTGGCCCTCCCGCGCGGCGAGCCGGGCGAGGCGCTCGCCGATCGCGCTCGCCACCGCGCCGCCGACGCCGCGGTCGATCTCGTCGAAGATGATCGTCGCCGCCCCGCCCTTCTCGGCGAGCGCGACCTTCAGCGCGAGGATGAAGCGCGACAGCTCGCCGCCGGATGCGATCTTGGCGAGCGGGGCGAAGTCCGCGCCGGGATTGGTCGAGATCAGGAATTCGACCGCATCCATGCCGCTCGCACCCCAGCGATCCTCGGCAAGCGGGGTGACGGCGGTGCGGAACTTCGCGGCATCGAGCTTGAGCGGCGCAAGTTCCGCTGCCACCGCCGCATTGAGCCGCTCGGCACCCGCCACCCGCGCGCCGTGCGCCTTCTCGGCCGCCGCGACATAGGTCTTGCGCGCTTCCTTGGCGGCGGCTTCCAGCGCATCGAGCTGCGCCTCCCCGCCCTCGATCGCGTCGAGCCGGGCGCGCATGGTGCGCATCAGTTCGGGCAGGTCGTCGACCTCGCAGCGGTGCTTGCGGGCCGCGGCGCGCAGGTCGAAGAGCCGGGTCTCGGCGCGCTCCAGTTCCATCGGGTCGTGGACCAGCGCCTCGGCGGCCTTGGCGAGCTTGTCCTCGGCCTCGCTCGCCTCGATCACCGCGCGGTCCAGTGCGGCGAGCGCCTCGGCCAGCAGGGGATGCTGCTCGGCGATGCGGTCGAGGCGGCGGGCGGCGACGCGCAAGGCGGCGAGTGGCGAATCCGAACCCTCCCACAGGTGCCGCAAGTCTTCCAGATCGCCCGACAGCTTCTCGCCCTTCTGCATGTCGGCGCGAGTCAGCGCGAGGCGCTCCTCCTCGCCCGCGACCGGATCGAGCGCCGACAGCTCGGCCAGATGCGCGATCAGCAAGTCCTGATCCGCCTTGGCCTGCTCGACCGCCTCGCGCGCCTCGGCAAGCTGCGCCTCGGCGCGCGCCCATTCGCCCCACGCCCGCTCGAGCCCGGCGACGTCGGTCCCGGCGTAGCGGTCGAGCAGCATCCGGTGCCCGCGCGGATTGACGAGGCCGCGGTCGTCGTGCTGACCGTGGAGCTCCACGAGCGCCGGGGCGAGTTCGCGCAGGAGGGCGACGCTCGCCGGCTGATCGTTGATGAAGGCTCTCGAGCCGCCGTCGGCGCGCACCTGGCGGCGGATCAGCAGCGGCTCCCCCGGCTCGATGGCGATCTCCGCCTCGCCAAGCGCCGCTGCCACGAGCGGCGGCAGGACGGCGAATTCGAAGCTCGCGGTGACGCTCGCCTGTGCCTCGCCCGCGCGCACCAGCGCCGTCTCCGCGCGGTCGCCCAGCACCAGGCCGAGAGCATCGAGGAGGATCGACTTGCCCGCCCCGGTCTCGCCGGTCAGCACCCCCAGCCCCCGCGCGAAATCGAGATCGAGCGCTTCGATTAGGACGATGTTGCGGATCGAGAGACGGGTCAGCATGGGCAGCGCCGACGTCTAGCGCAGCGCGCTCGCGCCGTCACGCGCGCGTGCGGTGCCAATCCCCAAGCCTCGCCCCCCTGCCCTTCCTCGTGCGACGAAACGCTGCTAGCCGGTGCATGGGGGGACCCATCATGCACAGAAGCTTCGGCCCGTGGACGGCCACCGCGATGGGGCCTGGCGCTCGTGCTCGCGATCTACGTCCTCGTCAGCATGGGCATCGTGCTGGCGAGCCCCGCGGCCGGCTTGCGCAGCGAGGGCGCGCCGCCCGCGTGAGTGCTATGCGCCGGATGCGCAAGCTGCCCGCCATCCGCCTCGTCTCCCGCTCGCCCAAGGACATCTGACCCATGAAACTCTGCACCTTCACCCACGCCGGCCACACCCGCACCGGGATCGTCGCTGGCGAGAGCGTGATCCCGACCGGCGTCGCGGGCACGATGATCGACCTGATCCGCGGGTGGGAGCACCTGCGCCCCGGCCTCGAGGCCAAGGCCGCGATCGGCGATGGGCGATCCCGCTCCGGCAGGTCAGGCTCGAGGCGCCCGTCCCGCGCCCTGGCAAGATCTTCGCGATCGGCCTCAACTATGCCGACCACATCGCCGAGACGGGCCGCGCGACACCCACTTCGCAGACCTGGTTCACCAAGGCGCAGACCAGCGTCAACGGGCCCTACGATCCCATCCTGATCGCGCGCGGCGCAGACACCACCGACCACGAGGCCGAGCTCGTCGCCATCATCGGCGCGGGCGGCAAGCACATCGCCGCCGCCGACGCACCGGCGGCGGTGTTCGGCTACACCGTCGGCAACGACATCTCCGAGCGCGCCTGGCAATATGCCTCGCCGCAATGGGCGCTGGGCAAGAGCTTCGACACCCATGCCCCGATGGGCCCGTGGATCGTCACCGCCGACGAGATCGGCGATCCCCACGCGCTCGGCGTCCGCTGCCTCGTCAATGGCGAGGAACGCCAGAGCTCGAACACGCGGCACCTGATCTTCGACGTCTGGTCGCTGGTCGCGCACCTCTCCGCGGCGATGACGCTCGAGCCCGGCGACTGCCTGTTCACCGGCACCCCCGCCGGTGTCGGCACCGCGCGCGTGCCCCCGGTCTACCTCAAGCCCGGCGACGTGGTGCGCACCGAGATCGACCGGATCGGCCACATCGAGGGCGTGATGGTCGCGGAAGGGTGACGGGGCGCTCGGCGGCTTCGTGCGATATCGCAGTGCCCTGCCCGGCGGCGGTGGACGGGGACGCGCTGCGTTACGGCCCGGCGATGCTGTTCCGGCGCGAGGCGCTGCGAGGCGATCTTCGTGCGCGCTTGCCGGCGGAAACCTGCCGCCGCGCCACCACGTGCCAGCAACGGGCAATGCCGCGATAGGGATCGACAGTACCTGCCAGCGTCTCCACGGCGACGGCCAGGTCGTGTTCCTCCTCGCTCATGCAGATCGGACCGCGCAGGTGATCCGTGAAGATGCCGAGGCCGAACCAGGCTTCAGCGTCGCATCCGCGCGCGGCAAGATGCGCGCAGCACGCCTCGCGCGAATGATCGTAGACCGGGGCTTCGTCCGGCAAGGGACGGCCTTGCAAGGCCGCGAGGGCCGACGGCCAGCGCTGTTGCAGCCCGGCCCGCATCGCTGAAGCGCCCCCGTTGAGGCTGATGATCGAGATCGCTCCGGCCGGGCGGCACGCAGCGACACAGGCATCGAGCATCGGTCCGGCGTCCTGCTGATACATCAGCACGGAATGGCAGCAGACCAGATCGAAACCCGTCAGCCGGCACCGCGCGGCATCCCCTTCGATCAGGGTCACACGATCCGCCATGCCGCGCGCGCGAAGGCTCGTGTGCGCGGCGTCAAGCATCGCCCGATCGCTGTCTACCAGCGTGACGCTCATGCCCGCCCCGGCCAGCGCCGCTGCGAGCCGGCCGTCGCCTCCGCCGAGATCGAGCACCCGGCCTCCCTCGGGCAGCACGGGTGCGAGCATGCGCATGACGATCGCGAGCGTGAGATTGCCCGAGCCAGCGAGGAACGCCGGTCGAAGCCGTTCCGCGTGAGCATGCCAGGCGTTGCCGCCCCCCGTCACGCCGACACGGGCCCCTTGCCAGCCTGCAGCAGCCCGCAGGCCCCGCCACCGCAGCAGTCCGCCTCCTCCTCGATGCGGACTTCGCCCGGGGCGAACACGTCCTCGTCGTCGATCCGCAGACCCTCGCCGAAGTCGTGGTCGCTGCCCTCATCGGCAAGGTTGGCCAGATCGCACAGGAGCGCGCCGCCGGCGTCGTGGATCAGCCCGTCGCTCGCGATCAGGTCGAGGTGCATGGGGCAATAGTAGTCGACGACTGCGCCGTCCTGGTTGTGTTGGCCAAGGCCGAGATTGACTCCGCAGCGCCGCTCATTGATGTGCGAGTTGGCCGACAACGCTTCGCGAATGAAGGGATTGGTGCCCAGGCCCAGTTCGCCGATACGGTCGCCGTTCGGCTCGGCCAGCACCTGCCTGACGAGCGCACTCATCGCCGCCGAGGCGCAGGTGAAGTGCACCACGCGGCCATCGACGATGTCGAGCGTCACCGGATTGTCGCCAAGCCGCGCATCGACATCGGTGTGGCAGTTCATGTTGTAGGCGAAATCGGCCACGAACCTGCCCGACACCGTTTGCGGGTATGTGGCAACCTCGCCCGCTGGCAGAATGACCGCTCGTCCGAAGCGCGAAGCGCCACGGTTGCTGATCCAGCGGTGCCGCCGCGAATCCAGCCCGATCTCGAGGCTCGTGCCGCTCGAGGTGGTGATGCGTAGCCGGTCATGGGGGATGAGGGCGTGCAGCAGTCGGGCGTTGCGGGCCGTGAGTTCGCCGGGCGTTGCGAGCAGCGCGGTGGCGAACAGCTCGGGGCGGGCGCTGATCATCCTGAAAAGCCGGGCGCGGCCTCGACCGGCCGCCTCCATACGGGCGGCGATCAATTCCGAATGGGAGAAGGTCTCGCATTCCATGGTGACGACGACGAGGCCGCCCGCGGCACCGTCTTTCTCCGCGGCAAGCTCGGCGAGCGCGGCGTCGAGCCGGGACCCCAGGTTGGCGTCGTGAATGGGATGCATCCATGTCCGGACATGCCCGGTCCTGCGCAGATGCAGCTCGACACAGAGCATCACCAGCGCCTCCTGGCTGTCGGACGTGTAGACGATCAGCACTTGCTCGCCGGACTTCAGACGGACGTAGTCGTCGAGAAAGCGGCGCACCCCATCGGCTGGAGTCAGCATCCCATTCACTCCCTTGCGGCCGTCGTTATTGAGGGTTCTTGGTGACCAGGTCAGCGCCGACCTTGCTGGTCTTGTAGGAGATTTCCCAGGCGACCTTGTCCTTGAGACCCGCGTTCAGCGCTTCGGCCGAAGTGGTCTTGTAGGAGATCTCCCACATGTTCTCCTTCGGCCCGAAGCCCTTGATGCTGGACTGGAGATCGTGGACGAAATAGCCGCGTTCAGCAATTCTCGTGTCGGAGAGCACTTCGTTTCGCACACGCGCAACGAGATCATTCAGCGAATTGTCATCAGGTTTCGAAGCCATAACTACCTCCTCTATAAAGTTTCGAGGAACTGCTCGATATTTGAGCGACTCGATAATCTCATTTTTGGAGGACGTTAGTCAATTAAACCCACTGTTAACTCATTATTGTTGTAGAACTGCGAAAATTACTTGATGTTTGCAGAAGAGGCATCATGTGCCCGCGATCTGTCGGCAGGCGCGAACGCTCCTCGCAAGCGGGCACGAGAGCGGTGCTGGCAGCGATGCGGACATGGCAGGCAGCGCCGCGGCACCGGAGGCACGCCGGTCAAGCAGCGGCAGGCGGGCCGCGGACAGCCGCAGCCCTGCTTTGGGAAGCGGGTTGCTATCGCCAGGCCGTCGCCATGCCGCCGGGCGGCCGGAACGCCATCAGGACGCCGTGACGCCCTCGGCGTGCTTGTTCACGAGCTTGTAGGCGCGCTCGTACCATTCGTTGCCGGGGTAGTTCGCACCGAGCACCGCGGCATACTTCACCGCCTCCTCGGGCACGCCGAGCTGCAGGCTGCTCTCGACCAGCCGGTACAGCGCCTCGGGGGTGTGGCTGGTGGTGTCGAACTTCTCGACGACATTGCGGAAGCGCATGTCGGCGGCGAGCCACAGGCCCATCTTCTGGTAGTGACGGCCGATCTCCATTTCCTTGCCGGCGAGGTGGTCGGCGACGAGGTCGAGCTTCAGCCGCGCATCGGCGGCGTATTCGCTCTGCGGGAACCGGCGGTTGACCTCGCGCAGGGCGGTCTGCGCCTGCTCGGTGATCTTCTGGTCGCGGTTCACGTCGCTGATCTGCTCGTAGTAGCACAGCGCGATCAGGTAGTAGGCGTAAGGCGCGTCCTTGTTGCCGGGGTGGATCGACAGGAAGCGCTGCGCGTTCTGGATCGCCTTGTTGTAGTCGCGCGCGATGTAATAGCTGAAGGCGCCCATCAGCTGCGCGCGGCGGGCCCAGGGCGAATAGGGGTGCTGGCGCTCCACCTCGTCGAACAGGGCCGCGGCCTGCTGGGTGTTGCCCCGGTCCAATCGCCGCTGCGCCTCGGCGTAGAGCGATTCGACGTCCCTCGCCACATAGGCGATGTCCTTGCCGCCCTTGCTGCCCGAACAGGCCGCGATGGGGGTGACGACGACGGCGAGGAGCGCCGCGCGCGCGATGGCGCCAGAGAGACTGGGCTTGAGCTTCGATTGCATGGCTTGCGCCTATAACGAGGGGCGCGCTGAACGCCAAGTGAAGGCTGCCATCCCCTCCCCCGCCTTGCGCCGATTTCCTACGTCGCGTTCCTGTGATCCGCTGCCGCCTCCCGCCCGGCCGAAAGGACCCATCCCCCGTGACCCGCCGCAAGGACCCCCGCACCACCCGCCGCCCCGCCCACCCCGGCGAGCTTCCCGCCGTCACCCCCGTACCGCGCCGCGGCGAGCGCCACTACGGCTGGACCCCTGAGCGCCAGCGCGCCTTCATCGAGGCGCTCGCCGATCTGGGCTCGGTCGGGGCGGCCGCCCGCGCCGTCGACATGAGCAGCGTCGGCGCCTACCACCTCCGGCGCCAACCCGGCACCGAAGCCTTCCGCGCCGCCTGGGAAGCCGCCCTCGCGCTCGGCATCCAGCGCATCGAGGACGTCGCCATGGACCGCGCGCTGAACGGCACCGAGGAGCCGGTTTACTCCTACGGCAAGCTCGTCGGCACCCGCATCAAGCACAATGACCGCCTGCTGATGTTCATGCTCAGGAACCGCGCGCCCGAACGCTTCGCCGCCGGCGGCGGGCCGAGGGGCCTCAACGCGCTCGACAAGCAGCAGCTCGAGAAGCTCCACAAGCAGTGGGAAGCCGAATACCTCTCAAAGCAGCGCAACGTCTCGATCGCGGAGGTGCAGGCGAGCATCGAGCGCAAGGTCGAGGAGGCCTTCCGCCAGGTCGCCCCGAGGCGCGCCGCGCGCTGGGCCGCGCTCACCGAGGAGACCCGCACCGCCTGGGCGCACTTCATTGCCCTGCGGAAGCGCGACCTCGATGCGATGAACGCCGACGCCGAGACGAGAAAGCTGCTCGACGCCGAGTGGGACTCCCGCGCCGACCGCTTCGAAGCGCCCGAAGTGCCGGCCCTGCCTGCGCCGCGGAAGACAGCGGAGGAGGAGCAGCCGCAGCATCCGCCGGCGGGGTGGTCTTACGGGAAGCCGAAGGAGCCGGAACCGCCGAAGACGGTGTGGACGCTGAA
>JBJTSG010000125.1:0-18065 GCA_046076505.1 Erythrobacter sp.
CTGATCATCCGCGGCCGCAACCACTACCCGCAGGACATCGAGGCCACCGCCGGCACGGCGCATCCCGCGCTGCGCCAGGGCGGCGGCGCAGCGTTCTCAATCGACGTCGACGGCGCGGAGCAACTGTGCCTCGTCCACGAGGTCGAGCGCGAAGCCCTGCGACGGATCGACCGGCCCGCGATCCTGCGCGCGGTCCGCGCGGCCGTCGCGAGCCGCCACGACTTGCAACTGTGCGAGCTCGTGCTCATCCGCCCGGGCGAACTGCCCAAGACCACCAGCGGCAAGACGCGCCGCCGCGCCTGCCGCGAACTACACGCGACGAACGGATTCCAGGCGCTCGGCATTGAGGCTCACACCGCTGCCGCCGAGGCACGCAGCACCGCGCTGGCGGACTGATTCCGGCGCACGCAGCAACACTCAAATCCCAGGAGCAATTCAATGCATCAAGAACTGTCGGACGTAGACAAGAACCCAGCCATGAACACGATTACGGAAGCCAAACTCACCGTGGTTAGCGGCAGGCTGGAGCGCGCCCGTCGCATCCACGCCTTCATGATCCTGGTTCCGCCCGTCTTCGGCGCGGCGCTCGCGGCCTGGCTCGCGTGGGAGAACGGCGTCTCGACCACGGCGCTCGTGCTGCTGGCCGTGTTCTTCTACTGGACCTTCATCGGCATCACGGTCGGCTACCACCGCCACTTCACCCATCGCTCGTTCCAGTCGCCGGCGATCGTCCGGTTCCTGTTGGGCGTGGCGGGGTCGATGGCCTGCCAGGGGCCGGTGAACTACTGGGTCAGCAACCATCGGCGGCATCATATGTTCACCGACAAGGACCAGGACATCCATTCGCCGCATGTGTTCCGTTCGCGGCGCCTGCAGTTCTGGAGCGGGTTCTGGCATTCGCATGTCGCGTGGACCTTCAACCACCAGATCTCGAACACGGCGGTCGCTGCCCCCGACCTGCTGCGCGATCCCGTCGCGCGGCACGTGAACGCGACCTACTACCTCTGGGTCGCCCTCGGCTTCCTCCTGCCGACGGCCATCGGGGGTCTTATGGCGAACAGCTGGTACGGCGCGCTCGAGGGCCTGCTGTGGGGCGGTGCGGTGCGGCTCGTGCTCACCTACCACTGGATCAACACGATCACGTCGCTGGCGCACATGTTCGGCTACCAGGACTTCGACAACGGCGACCAGAGCCGCAACAACATCTGGCTCTCCATCCCGACGATGGGTGAGTCCTGGCACAACAACCATCACTCGTTCCCCGGCTCCGCCGCGTTTGGCCTGCGCTGGTGGCAGATCGATCTGGGGCTGTATGTCATCTACGGACTCAAGCTCTTCGGGTTGGCGCGTGACATCAAGCGTCCGCCGAGCGACCTGATCGCACAGAAGTCCTTCAACAAAGCGGCGTGACGGCCCACATTGCAACGGAGAGAAGACCCATGAAAGCCAACCAGCAACAAGTCCAGACCTGGATGGTCGACTACCTCGCGAAGCTCCTCATGCTGGATCGCGCGCGCATCGACGTCACCGATACCTTCGAGAGCTACGGCCTCGATTCCGCCGCCATGGTGGGAATGACCGGCGACCTCAGCGACTGGGCCGGCATCGAGATCGATCCGGTCATCGCGTACGACTATCCCACGATAGCCGCGTTGTCGTCGCAAGTGGTCGCCCTGCTCGGCGGCACCGCCCGCCAGGCCGGCACGCAGGTCGCCGCGGACGCCGTCGGCGCCGATTGAACACTGGAAAAGCACGAGGCCCATGAATCAATCGACTGCGGAATACGGGGGCGCCTCCAAGGAGGCCATCCAGCACCACTACGACCTCAGCAACGAGTTCTACTCGTTGTGGCTCGACGAGACGATGACCTACTCCTGCGCGATGTGGGAAGAAGGGTCGACGCTGAAGGAGGCTCAGCTGCGCAAGCTGGACCATCACATTGATGCTGCGCGCGTGCGCGGTGCGGGGCATGTGCTCGACATCGGCTGCGGATGGGGCGCGATGCTCCGCCGTCTGGTGGACGACGCGGGTGTCGGTAGCGCCGTGGGCCTGACGCTGAGCGAAGCCCAGGCCGCGTGGATCCGCAGCCGGCACGACCCTCGACTCGAGGTGCGTGTCGAAAGCTGGGAGCACCACGTGCCGGCGCGCAAGTACGACGGCATCATCTCCGTCGGCGCGTTCGAGCACTTCGCACGACCGGACGTCCCGAAGTCGGAAGTGATCGAAAGCTACCGCCGGTTCTTCTCCACCTGCCACGGCTGGCTCGAACCCGGCGGCGCGATGTCGTTGCAGACGATCGCCTACGGCACGGCGCAACGCAAGGATCTGAACCGTTTCATCGTCGAGGAGATCTTCCCGGAATCGGACCTGCCGACGCTGGCCGACATCGACCAGGCGACGCACGGACTCTTTGAGATCGAGCGCGTACGCAACGACCGCCTGGACTACGCCCGCACGCTCAAGGAGTGGTACTTCAAGCTGCGGGCCTGCAAGGCGGAGGCACTCGCGGAAGTCGGCGAGGAGACGGTGGCGCGCTACGAGCGCTACCTGAGCCTGTTCGCAGTGGGTTTCCACACCGGAGCCATGAACCTCTTGCGGCTCTCGCTGCGACGCATCGCGCCGCGCTGACCATGGGGCTCCAGTTCGACTGCATCGCGATGCAAGGCGGCGGGATCCGGTGTTTCTGGCAGGCCGGCTTCCTCGCCGTCGCGAGCCAGATCCCGCGTGTGCGTGAAGTGCCGATCTTCGCCGTCAGCGCCGCGGCCGGGATCGCTGCTGCTCACGCGGCGGGCCGCCTGACTCATGCGGTCGAACGGTTTCGCGCGGCGGCGTCCGCTAACCCGAGCAACGTCCACTGGCGCAACCTGTTGTCGGCCGAGCCAGTCTTCCCTCACTCGGGCATCTACCGCCGGGTGCTGGACGAGGTCTTCGATGCCTCGGCGGTGGCCAGGCTGCGGGCGGGGCCCGGGCTCTCCGTGCTGTTGGCCAGGCCGTGGCCCGGCCTGCCGACGCCGGTCGTCGTCGGCCTGAGCGGCGCCTTGTATCGCGCGAAGAAGTCGATGGACCCCGCACGCTGGAGCCGCCTGGCGCAGGCGGCCGGGTTCCGCGCGCAGTATGTGGACGTTCGGACCTGCGACCGCCCCGAGGTCGTCGCGCAGTTGATCCTCGCGTCGTCCTGCACGCCGCCGTTCACGCCAGTTCTTTCCTGGGAAGGGCGGCGCGTCATGGACGGGGGGCTGCTGGAGTCCGTGCCGATCAGTCCCCTCGCCGCCGCGGGTCGGCGCGCGCTCGTGCTCATGACGCGCGCGCCGCGCCTCGGCGAGTCATTCGTCGACGGCCACGAGGTGGTCTGGCCGTCGCGTCCGCTGGCGGTTTCCGCCTGGGACTACACCAATCCGCAGGCGATCGACGACGCCGTCGCGTTGGGGCGCCTTGATGCAGCCACCTTCGTTGAACGGAACGCGTTCTGCGCCGCTGTCTGAGATCGACCACGCTTTTTGCCCTCCGTACCGGTTTACGCCTGCGTCCCTGCCTCGCCAACTCACGAAAGTTTCCTGTGCCGCATGACATCGCCATCGTCGGTATGAGCTGCCGCTTTCCCGACGCGGCCAATCCGACGCAATTCTGGGAGCTTCTCTCGGCGGGCCGGTCCGCGATTCGGGAAGTTCCTCCCGAGCGCTGGAGCGCGGCACGGATCTACGACACGGATCCGGCCGCGCCCGGCAAGGCGAACACAAAGTGGGGAGGGTTTCTGCAGGCACCGGGCGGCTTCGACAACGAGTTCTTCCGGATGACCGCCGAGGAGTCGACTTACGTCGATCCGCAGCAACGCCTCATCCTTGAGCTCGGATGGGAGGCGCTGGAAGACGCTGGCATCGGGCCCGACACGCTGGCCGGCGAACGAGCCGGCGTGTACGTGGGCATCTCGCACAACGACTACGAGCGGATCATCTATCGCCGCCTCGAGGACATCACCCGCTTCCACGGCACCGGCTCTTACCAGGCTGTGGCGGCGAACCGCTTGTCGTACTTCCTCAATCTCGTTGGCCCGAGCGTGGCGGTCGACAGTGCGTGCTCGTCCGCGCTCAGCGCCTTGCACGTCGCCTGCGCGGCCTTGCGCCAGGGCGAACTGGGGATCGCGCTGGTCGGCGCGGTCACCTACCACCTGACGCCGGACGAGACGATCGGCCTGACCAAGGGCCGCATGCTCTCGGGGCAAGGGGCTTGCCGCCCGTTCGACAAGCAGGCGGACGGCTACGTGCGCGGAGAGGGCGGCGGCGTGCTCGTCCTGAAACGCCTAGAGGACGCGCTGCGCGAAGGCGACCGCATCCACGGCGTGGTCAAGGGCACGGCGATCAACCACAACGGACGGAGCAACGGGCTGTCAGCACCCAGCGGCCGAGCGCTGCAGGCGGTCTTCGAGCAGGGCCTGCGCTCGGCCGGACTGCCCGCCTCGGCGGTGACGTTCCTCGAGACGCACGGCACCGGCACGAAGCTAGGCGACCAGATCGAATTGAACGCGATCCGCGAGGTCTACGGCGAATCCGGCGACGTGCTGCGCCTGGGAGCGGCCAAGTCCAACGTGGGACACCTGGAGACCGCTTCGGGCATGGCCAGTCTGATCAAGGTGCTGCTGGCGATGAAGCACGGGCGCATCCCGCCCAACATCTATCCGTCCGCGCCGCAGATGTTGCCGCTGCCCGGGGGGTCTCGGCTCGCCTTCCCGCTGGCCGCGGCCGACTGGGTCGCGAGCGAGGGCGCGCGCGTGGCGGCCGTGACGTCCTACGGCTTCGGCGGCGCCAACGGGCACGTGATCCTCTGCGAGGCACCCGCCGTGGCGCCTCACGCGCCCGACACGGACATCGAGGGCGGCGAACCCGAACTGCTCTGCTTGTCGGCGCGCGACCCCGGCGCGCTGGCGCAGCTCGCGGGCGACCATGCCGCCCATCCGTACGGCGATACCGTGCGACTGGCGGACATCTGCTACACGGCGGGCGTCGGGCGAGCGCATTTCGAATGGCGCGGCGCCATCGTTTCCAGCAGCCGCGATGACCTGCGGCGCCAGTTGCGCCTGCTTGCCGCGGGAACGCCGGCGCCGCAACCGGTCGAGCGGCAGGCCAAGAGCGTCTTCGCGTTCGGCGCGAGCGCGCGCGCGCCGGCGCGGTTCGTTGCGACGCTGAGCCGGCGTCATGCGGCCTTCCGCCAGGCGATCGAGCAATGCCACGCACAGATCGCCCGGTTGGCGCCGGCGCCGGACGCGTTGGTGCAAGGGCGCCTCGACGGCTTCACGTTGCAGGTCGCGTTGGCGCGGCTGCTCGCGGCCTGGGGAATCGAGCCGGAGGCGGTGCTGGGCATCGGCGACGGGCGAGTGGCTGCGGCCGCGTTCGCGGACGCGCTGACGCTGGAGCAGGCCGTTCGCCTTATCGCGGGCGATCCCCTCGTGCTCGACGCGCGCCAGCCCGCGATCACGATCGTCGATCCGAACGGCGCACCGATCGCGGCAACCGCGCTCGCCGACGGAAGCTATCTCACCGACCCGCCGCCGCCGTTCGACGAGGTGCCGGACGCGCGGCGGATCCGCATCGGAGGCGACGCAGCGCGCTTGCACGACGACGTCGAGCCGACGCTGCTCGCACCGGCCGACGACGTGCAGGCACAGGAAGCCCTGCTGGGCGTCGTGGGCCGCGCCTACGCCCGCGGCGCCAGGATCGACTGGATGGCGTTCCACGCTGGACGTCTGCTCCGCAAGGCCACGTTGCCGACCTACCCGTTCCAGCGCTCGACACGGTGGTTCGACGAGTCCGCGGGAGCGGCCGGCGTTGCTCTGGCGGCCGCATCCCCGATGCCGTCGTCGACCGCGCGCGCGCCGCAGGCGCTCGTCATGCCGACTCGCGAAGTCGCCCCTGACCCGGTCGGCGCTCGCGCGCTGGAATTGACGGCCTGGTTGCGCGGCTACGCCGCGTCCGTTTTGGACTCGCGCCTGATGGACGAGCGTCGCTGCATGCCGCCGCATGTCGTGCTCGACTTTGGCAATGCGGGCCTCCTCGGGCTGCTTGTGCCCCAACGCTGGGGCGGCGAAGGCCTGTCCATGCGCGACGCGGTGCACGTCTTCGAGCAGATCGGCGCGATCGACATCACGCTCGCGGCCTTCATCGGCGTCCACAACGTGCTGGGCGTGCTGCCGATCCTGCACGGCGGCAGCGAGGAACTGAAGTCGGAATTCCTGCCTCGCCTGGCCGCCGGACGCCTGCTGGGGGCGTTCGCGGTCACGGAGCCCGGTGCAGGTTCCAATCCGCGCGGAATGGGCGCGACGGCGCGGCCCGCACCGGACGGCGGACTGCGTCTCGACGGCAACAAGACCTGGATCGGCAACGCGGCATGGTCGGGCGCGCTGGCGACCTTCGTCAACGAGCAAGACGCGAACGGTACCTTCCTCGGCATCAGCGGCTTCCTCACCACGCCCGCCACGCCCGGCGTGACGCAGGGCCCCGAGGCGTTGACCATGGGCGTGCGCGCTATGGTGCAGAACGAGGTCGTCTTCAAGAACGCCCGCGTCGGCGACAGGCAGCGCCTCGGGCCTCCGGGCGAGGGCCTCACCATCGCCAGCGAGACCTTCGACGTGGGCCGGCTGGGCATCGGCGCGCTCACCGTGGGCGCCATGAAGCGCTGCGTGCAACTCCTGCAACGCTTCGCGTCCCGCCGTCGCATCTCGACCGGACTGCTCACCGAGAACGGAGTCTATCTCGAGACCCTGGGCACCGTCGCCGTCCGCATCGAGATGATCCAGGCGTGGGTGCGGCTGCTGGCCCGCCTGCGCGACGAGGGCTCGGCCGTGCCGTCCGAGGCCTATGCGATCGCCAAGATCGCCGGCACCGAATGGCTCTGGGAGACCGTGGACGCCACCATGCAGTTCATGGGCGGCCGCGGCTACATCGAGACCAACCTGGTTCCGCAGATGCTGCGCGATGCCCGCCTGCTGCGCATCTTCGAGGGCCCGTCCGAGGCGTTGCTGGCCCACATCGGCGCCTCGTGCGCGAAGGGACGCTCCGCGCTGATCCCCTTCCTCGCCGAGCGCTTCGGCGGCCCCTGCGCACGCCACGTCGTCGAGCAGCTCGAGTCCCTCGTGCAGGCCATCGGCGACGCGAACGTGCGTGCCATGACCGTCGATCGGACTGCATGCCTGCAGCAACGCGCCGGATGGGTGCAGTGCGCGGGCGCGCTGCTGTGCGCGGCGGAGGCCCGCACCCAGGGCTCGACGCGTGCGACGGTCCTGGACGCGGCCCGGCGCGAGTTCGACCAGACGCTGGCCCGGACGCGCGAATTCCTGGCCGCTCCGCACACGATCGATGCCGCGGACATCCGCGCGCATGCCGACGCGTTGGCGAGCGAGATCGGCGCGGTCGACCAGCGGTCATCCGCGGGGCCGGACACGTCACTGGACGAGTTCCTGCGCCCGGATGGGGCGCCGGAAGATTCCGCCTTGCCGTGGCACACGCCCGCGCCGCAGACGCCGGCCGCGCCAACGCCATCCCCCGGCTCGACGATCGCTGAGCCGGCTTCGGGCGAAGGGCCGCGGGAAGCCGTCTTGAAGTTGTTCGCCCGGCGCGCGCACGTCGCGCTGCATGCGCTGGACTGCGACCGGCCGTTCTCCGAATACGGCATCGACTCCGTCGATGCCGTCGAGATCGCACACGAGATCGAGGAGACGCTCGGTGTGGCGCTCGATCCGACCGCGCTCTGGAACTACCCCACCTTGAACCTCCTGCTGCATCACTTCGTTCCGTTGCGTGCGGCCGTGCTGTCCGCCCTCGACCCGGCGCCGGACGCCGCTTCGCACGAACCGGCGCTGGCCGGGCAACAGCTGCTGGACGAACTCCGGAAGGAACTGGCCAGTGACGAACTTTGACGCCGTGGACGACCGGGACGTCGCCTTGCGCCTGGCGCTGGAGAAGATCCGGACGTTGAAGAAGGCGCTGGAGGATCAACGCGCGCGGGATTCGCGACCCGTGGCCATCGTCGGATGCGGACTGCGCCTGCCGGGCGGCGTGACCAACCTAGAGCAGTTCGGCGATCTGCTGTTCTCCGGCAGGAGCGCGGTCGGACCGACGCCGGCCAGCCGGTGGTCATCGCGCCAGTACCACGATCCCGACCCGGCTTGCGCGGGCAAGATGTACGTGGATCACGCGGCCTTCCTCGACGACGTCGACAGGTTCGATGCCGGCTTCTTCGACATCTCGCCGCGCGAGGCCGTCGACATGGATCCGCAGCAGCGCTTGCTGCTCGAGATCGTCTGGGAGGCGTTCGAGCACGCCGGCATCGCACCCGACCGCCTGCGCGGCAGCAACACGGGCGTCTATCTCGGCATGTCGATGGACGACTACGCGCACGTCGCCACGAACGGCTGGGATCCGCGGCAGATCAACGCATACAACGCCCTCGGCAACGCCAGGAGCGTGGCCGCCGGACGCATCGCGTACGCCTTCGATTTCACCGGCACGGTCTTCCAGCTCGACACCGCGTGTTCATCTTCCCTCGTCGCCGTGCACCTGGCGCGGCAGGCGCTGCAACGCGGCGAGATCGACGCGGCCGTCGTGGCCGGCGCGAACCTGATCCTGTCTCCGCACGGATCGATCGGCTTCTGCCGCATGAACGCGCTCGCGCCGGACGGCCGGTGCAAAACGTTCGATGCGTCCGCGGACGGCTACGGGCGCGGCGAGGGCGTGTGTGCGATCGTGCTCAAGCGCCTGGACGACGCCGAGCGCGACGGCGACCGGATCCTGGGCATCCTGCGCGGTTCCGCTGTGAACCATGACGGGCGCAGCAACGGCCTGACGGCGCCAAACGGGACGCGGCAGGAAGCGCTGTTGGCCGCAGCCTTGCGCGACGGCGGCATCGCCGCTGACGACGTGTTGTACGTCGAGGCTCATGGCACCGGCACGCCGCTCGGCGATCCGATTGAGGTCGACAGCATCGGCCGCGTCTATGCGCCGGCGAACCGCCGCGGCGAGCCCTTGGCCATCGGCAGCGTCAAGCCGCAGATCGGGCATCTGGAGGCCGCCGCCGGCTTGGCAGGGCTGTGCAAGCTCCTGTTGGTCGGCGCCGCGGGCCGGGTGCCGCCGAGTCCGCATCTCGAGCAGCCCAGCCCCCGGATCCGGTGGGAACGTCATGCGCTCAACGTGCCGCGCGATGGATGCGCGCTGCCCGCAAGGGCCGAGCGGCTCCTCGCCGTCAGCGGCTTCGGCATGAGCGGCACGAACGCGCACGTCATCGTTGGCGTGCCCGAGGCGCGGCCGGCGCGGGTCGCACCTGACGCGCGTGCGCGCGTGCTGTGCCTGTCCGCGCGAAGCGCTGGCGCGCTGGCGCGCCTGGCGCGGGCACACACGGAGCTTCTGGATGGTGAACCGGGCGACCTCGATGCGCTGTGCCGCACCGCCCATGCAGGACGCACCCATTTCGAATGGCGCCGCGCGTTCGTGTTTCGCTCCGTCGCCGAGCTGAGGACGATGCTGGTGCAGTTCGCGTCCGACGATGGCGCCGCGCGACGGGCGCCGCCATCGGCCGAAAGAGTCCCTGACCTCGCCGACACCGGGCGCATCCCTGCGACGTTGGCCGAACGACTGCGCCGCGAATATCCGGCGTTCCGTCGCGCCCATGACGACGTACTTCTGCAGGCCGGCCAGGAGCAGGACATCGCATTCCAGCGCGCGCTCCTGCGCCTGTTCGAGCACTGGGGACTGCGGCCGGCGGCGGTGCAGGTTGAAGGCGGCGTGCAGGCCGCTCCGCTCGATGAAGAGGCCGGCTGGGCGGCCATGCTGGAGATCGTGGCCGAAGCGTACGAGCGCGGCGTCGCGATCGAGTGGTCAGCGCTGCATCCGGGAAGTGCCGGACGCGCCAGCCTGCCGACCTACCCGTTCGAGAGACAGCGTCACTGGAAGACTTTCGAGGATGCCGTTTCCTCGAGTCTTCACGCGCCCCGTAGCGTGCCGGTACCGATCGCTTCGCCGTTCGAGGCCACGTTGCGCGATCATCGCGTCTTCGGCTGGTGCGTCGCGCCGGGTGCCCTGCATCTCTCGATCTGCCAGGCGCATCTGACCGGCCGGCCCGGACCCGGATGGATCAACCTGGCAGAGGTCAGCTTCGACGAGCCGCTGGTCTGCGCGGACGGCGCGGTGCCTGCGCCGATCCAATGCCGGGTTGCGGACGACGACGCGGCGATCGCCGTCCTGTCGGTTCAGCTCTCGGAGAAATTCCACCTGCGCGCCACGTTAGAAGCGACGACTCGCCCGGACCGCATCGGAGCGCCCGTCTGGTGCGCGGAAGAGCCGTCCATGCGGGGCGAGGCGGGCGATGTCGTCTATGCGGCGCAGGCGCGCAGGGGCCTCGAGCTCGGTCCGTCGTTTCGCTGGATCGAGCGGTACTGGCGTGCCGCCGACACCGTCTTCGCGGAACTGGCGCAGCCCGAGGCGGCTCGTTCGTCGTCCACCGCCCTGCATCCGGGCTTGATCGACTCCTGCCTGCAACTGCTGGGCGTGGCGTTGGGCCGCGACGACGAGCGCATGTTCATTCCGTTCTTTGCCCGCCAGGCTTCGTTCGCCCGCGAGCTCGCGGCAGGAGAACGCTTCCGTTGCGTGGCCTGGATCGAGAACGGCGACGGGCCGGTCGAGAGCGCACGCGGCCATTTCGTGCTGTTCGGCGAGCACGACCCGCGTCCCGTCTTCGTGCTGAACGGCCTGCAGGTGCGCGAGGTCACACCGGCCAAGCTGCAAGCGCGCCGGCCCGACGAGTCGTTGCCGCTGGTCTACCGCTGGGAGTGGCGGCCCGTGGCGCAGCCGGCGATCCCATCCGCGCCGCCGGTGTCGCGCTGGATCGTTCAGGGCGACGGCGACACCGCCGCTAGGCTGGCCGCCGCCTTGCGCTCGATGGGCGAGGTCGTCCATGCCGATGTGCGCGACTCGCTCGATGCGGTCGTCTGGTGTCCGCGCCTGAACAAGGACGTGCCGCCTGCGGAGGAAGCGCGGCGCCTGGCGCTCGCGTTGATCGGCCGTGCGGGCACGGCCATCAATGCCGGGGCGACGATGCACGTGGTCCTGGAAGAGCCACCCGGCAGCCGAGGCCTGGTGATGGGCGCGATGGAGATCCTGGTTCGCACATGGAATGCCGAACGCGGCGGTCGCGGCACCCGACTGTGGCAGGTGCCCGCGTCGATGGATGGTGCGCGTCTCGCTCGCCTGCTGCGCGACGCAGCGACCAACGCGCCGTCCGGCAACGTCGCCCGCGCCGGCCTCGTGGGCATGGAGGCGCGCGCACTCGTCGGCATGGCGCCCCCGCCTTCGCTGCCCGCGCCATCTGGCCGCTGGGCCGGCAAGACCTGCCTCGTGACCGGCGCCAGCGGCGGGCTGGGCCTCGCCCTTTGCCGGCATCTCGCATCCGGCGGTGCGCGTCGCCTATTCTGCGTCGCGCGGAGGATGGACGACATGGCGGCGCTGCGCCGCTTCGTCAGCCAGCGACACCTGTCCTGCGACATTGTGCCGATCTCGATCGACGTCGCGCAACCGGACGCAGTGCGCACGCTCGTGGCGAGCATCGCCGCGACGGACGCGGGCGAGCTGCACGCCGTCTTCCACCTCGCCGGTGCCATAGCTGATCAGCTGCTAGTCGATGCGAACGAGGCGGCTGCCGCCGAGGCTTTCCGGGCCAAGGCTGAGGGTGCCTGGAACCTGCATGAGGCGACCCGCTCGCTCGCACTGGAAGAGTTCGTCTGCTTCTCGTCTGTCGCGTCCATCCTGCCGAATGCCGGGCAGGGCCTGTACGGCGCCTCCAACGCTTTCGTCAACGACCTGTGCGTGGCTCGTCGTGAAGCCGGTTTGCGCGCGCACAGCCTGTGCTGGGGACCGTGGGCCGGTCCCGGCATGGCCTCCGCCCTCCCGCAAGCCACATTGGACGCCATGCGCGCGCTGCGGCTGCGGCATCTGGGCGTCGAAGAGGCGCTGGGGCTCCTCGACGGCCTGTGCGACGCCGACGAGCCCGTGCTCGTGGTCGTCACCGGAAGCGATGCGCTAGCGCTGCCACGACAACTGCTGCAGCCGATGCACGCCCCCGCCGAGCCGGCCGGCATCGCCCCCTCGCTGCCGCGCAGCGGCGTGCGCGAGACCATTGCCACCATCGTCGCGGAGGTGCTGGAGATCGACAGCCGCGACCTGCTGCGCAGCGACGACCCGCTGGACAGGTTCGGGCTCGATTCGCTGATGGGCGTGGACGTGGTGGAACGCTTGAACGCCGCATTCGGCGCGACGCTGCCGATCACCGCCCGCATCAGCGTCACGGGGTTGTCGACACTTGCGGCGCTGGTGATGGCATCGACATCGCGCAGCGAGCGCGCTCGGCCGCTACTGGTGCCCGTCGGCCCGACGTCCGCCACGACCTGCCATGCACGTGTCGTCGGCTTCCACTTCCTCGGCGGCGAGATCGACTGCTTCACGGCCTGGGCCGACGGCCTGGGGCAAGGCATCGAGGTGCTTGCGGCCGCGTGGCGCGACGTGAACGTGCCGGAGGCGCGGCCGTCGATCGCCGCGGCGGCCGCCGCGATTGCCCGGGCCCTCGCCGCGCTCGAGCCGCGTCCAACCGTCCTTTACGGGCACAGCATGGGGGCGCTGCTGGCCTACGAGGTCGCCGCCGCGTTGCATCGCGACGGCTTCAATGCGCCGCTGCACGTGGTCGTCGGCGCCATGTGGGCTCCGGCCGACCACGCGGCGATGATGGCGCGGCCGTCCGGAACCCTGGAAGGCCTGCTGGCCGCCCTGTCCGCGGGCGGTGCGACCTTGGGAGATCACGACGGCTGGCGGCGCCTCGCCCAGGGCGACATGGAGATGATGCAGGCCCATGCGCCGAGCGACCTTGTGCTTCCCTGGCCCGTCACCGCGGTCTGCGGCGGCCGCGACGGCGTCGTGGACGCGAGCGAGATGGAGCGCTGGTGCTCGACGACGTCGGCAGGATTCCGGCGCCACGGCGTCGACGGCGACCATCTGTTCGTCCTCAAGCCGGCCGAACTTCTTTCAGTCCTTCAACGAGTCCTCGATGACGATGTCCATGATCCCGCGTGCGAGCTGTGAGCTGTTCGTCAGATTCTCCGATTGCGATCCACTCGGTCATCTCTACAACGTGCGCTACCTCGACTACCTGTTCGACGGCCGAGATCAGCACGTCGCCGAGAACTATCCGTTGCTGCGCGACGAGATGCGGTCGCGCCAGCGCAATTGGGTGATCGTCTCGACCGACATCCGCTATCTCGCGCCGGTGCGCCACGGCGACCGGGTGCGCATCGAGAGCTCGCTTGTGAAGGTCGAGCGCCACGGCGTCAAGCTGGAAATCGCGATGTCGGATGCGGTGACGGCGCGGTTGAAATCCGTGCTCTGGTCGCAACTGCGGTTCGTGGATCTCGAGCGCAACATCATCGTCAACCATTCGGCGCCGATCCAGGCATTCTTCGATGCCGTACGCCTGCACACGGATGCGACGACCCTGGATCAGCGAGTCCAGGAGCTCAAGCCGGTCGAGACGCCCGCGTGACAGGCTCTCCGTCCCGCGCGACCGCCGGGCGCTCGTCCTGGCCGTGCAGGACGACCCGCAATGGGCGGTCGCCGTCGGCCGCGGCGGCCACGGCCACGACATGGCCGTCGCCTGTCGTCCACTGCGCAAACCCGAATTCGTCCAGCGCATGGGCATCGCTTGTCGAGCGCAGCGCGATGCCGTCCGCCAGGTCGAAGCTCAAGACGTCGAAGGGCGTCGACAGGCCGCTCCCGATCGCCTTCGCGTAGGCCTCCTTCAACGTCCAGAGTCGAAGGAACAACGCGCCGCGATCAGCGACCGGCAGGGCCTGCAACGCCTCGCGTTCGGTCGCCGACGCGGTGCGTTTGGCCAACGCGAACACATTGATCTCCCGGGTCAGGCTCTCGACGTCGATCCCGCAGGCGGCCTCCTGCGTGACGACGCAGGCCACCGCGCCGGGCGCGTGCGACAGGCTGAACCGCAGGCCCGTGTCCCTGAATGGCGCGGCCAGCTCCGGCCGCCCGACAGCGTCGCTCACGAATTGCCATTGCGACGGGGCCACCTCCGGCACGCGCTCGCTCAAGGCCCGGCGCAGCAGGCCGTGCGCGGCG
This sequence comes from Erythrobacter sp., assembly GCA_046076505.1. Classification (GTDB taxonomy): domain Bacteria; phylum Pseudomonadota; class Alphaproteobacteria; order Sphingomonadales; family Sphingomonadaceae; genus Erythrobacter. The sequence goes on from JBJTSG010000125.1 coordinate 14,157, forward strand.
ACGTAGCTGTTGCGGTCGCGCGCGAATCGTAAGCCCGCGGCGCGTTGCCGTTCGGCATCAGACAGGTCGGCGAACCAGGCGTCGCCTTCCAATGGGCGGTCGAGCCAGACGTGGGCGGTCACCGGCGCGCTGCTCATGAGAAACAAACTTCTAAGTCGTTGACTTGCGAGTAAGCCAATGTGTTTCTCCGCGAACGCCGGGCGCGGTCATGGGCGTGGGATGCTCAGAAAATTCCGGCGCTTTGATTTCTTCGCTCCGCTGGGGTAGGTGCGGCATCGTCACCAGGCGACCCATGACCATACGTCCCAGCAGCCGCCCGTACTATAGATTCAACCCCTGGATGATCGTGTCCAGGTCGATGGCCTCCCCGCCGTCGCGGAACGTGTAGTGCCCGTTCAAATGCACATGCCGCCAAGCCACCGGCGAGGTCGACTTGATCAGCGCCAGCGCCTTCTCGCTGCCGTTTACCTCGTACCGTTCCAGCAAACGCGACAGGATGGCGGAGTTGTAGTAGATGATCGCATTGGCGATCAGCCGCGCGCACTGGTTGCTGATCTCGATCTCGATGTCGGTCTTGCCGGTCAGTTCCTTCTTGCCGCCGACCTGTGCGATCGCCGAGCGCAGCTGGTGATACGACTCGATCCGGTTCTGCGAGCGATGCACGTTGCGCTGCAGCTCCGGATCGCGCAGGTAGCGCAGCGCATAGGCGCTGCGCACCAGCCGGTCGAATTCGAAGACCGCCCTGCGCGTCGGGTTCGGCTGCGTGTAGGTGCACAGCTTGCGGATCAACGTGCCCTGGGTCATCTCCTTCAGCCCCAGCGTGGCGACGATGCGGTCGATGTTCTCCTTCTCGTCAGTGATCGCCTGCAGGTCGATCTGCCCGGCGGGCTGAACGAGGCACCGGTCGTACAGCGCCGCGTCGCCGGCGCAGTAGATCTCGCTGAGCTGCCCGTCGAGGTCGGTGAAACGCGGCTCGAAGCGCAACCCGAACCAGTGCAGGATCGCGAAGTTGGCCTTGTTCACGCTGTGCATGTCGCCGGTGATCGCCTCGGGCACGATGTCGGAGGTGTTGCGGTACCAGATGTCGAACACATGGTGCGCCTCGAACTCGTGCGCGCCGATGAGCCAACCTTGCAGCGGCACGTGGTTGCACAGCAGCGTGTAGGCGACAACCCCTTTTCCGCGGCCGAAGTACTTGCGCGAGTGCCGCGCCTTGACGGTCGGCCGCTCGACGCCGAACTTCTGGCCGTCGACGCTGCCGTAGAGCGTTTCCAGGTCGAACGAGTAATGCTCGAAGATGGGCAGCTCGGCGATGGCATTGCTGATGCGATCGTTCGCCGCCTGCAGCGTGGCCAGGCGCAGGTACTGCTGGTAGGCGGCCTCCAGCACGTGGTACGGGATGTCGCTGGTGCGCGAGATCAGCAGGTTGCCATGGTTCATCGCCTGGGCCACGATGACGGCCATCAGGCTGTCCTCGTCGGCGACCTGCTTCGCGTAGCGCGGCTGCAGCGGCGTCAAGGCCGACAGAAACCGGCACCGCTCGTTCACGAAGCGGAAGACATCGGCCACATCGCAGAAGGACAGCTGCTCGTAGAAGGCATCCTGCTGCGCGGCGTCGTTCTCGGCCTTCGGGCGGCGGCACGTCAGGGTGGAAGTGACCTCGTCGTAGTCGAGGTGCTTCAGCTTGCCCTCGCGCAGCTCGCGATCGAACGCCAGCCACTGCTCGTGCAACTCGGCGCTCAGGGTCGAGAGCTGTTCGTCCAGTGGTCGGCGCGCCCAGGGAATGTCCATCTGCTCCAGCGCCTGCGCCTGCTTGTCCGCCGAGACGAGTTCGGCGCTGAGGTGCCGATGCTGCAGGCTGTCGTCCAGGTAGATCTCGCCCGATTTGAGGCGCTTGCGCAGCTGGCGGTAGATCCAGAACTCGTAACGGTCGGCCTGCACGCCGGTCGGCTTGCCGTCGGCGTCGCACGTCAGCAGGTACGGCCGCAAGCGCTCGGGCACGGTGTGCTCGGGGCATTCCTCGGCCGGCCGTTGCGACAGGCGCTGCTGCTTTGCGAACACGCCCTTCATCCAGTTGAGCGCGGCCAGCCACGGATTGTCGTGCTCGACGCTGGTCGGCTCCAGCGCCTCGTACAGCGGGCGCAGGTGGCGTCGCATGCGGGCTGCCAGCCCATCGACCGCCTCCCAGCGCAGGGCCAGCTTGCTGCGGGGCTTGGTGCTCAGGCGCTGGCCGGCGACCTGCAGCTCGTCGCGGGGCATGATCGTGAATGCGCGCTGGCGCACGCTGCCGAAGGGCGTGGTGTTGGTGACGCTGTCGTCCACGTACAGCAGCAGCAAGCGCCCGACCCGCGGCGACTCCTGTTGGCGCTGCACCTGCTGGGCGACAAACGCCTGGTCGGCCAGCGCCTTGCTCTCGTCTTCGAGCTGCTTCATGTGGTAGCCCAGGGCGTCCACCACGTTGTCGGTGAACTGCCGGTAGCGTTGCCATGCAAAGCACAGCAGATACAGCTGAGCCTGCTCGGCCTTCATCCGGCGCAGGTCGTAGACGGTGTAGAAGTTCGCCAGGCTCGCGTAGTGGTGCAGGTTCTGCTGCGAGATGGCGAGCTGCGGCAGCAGCTGCTTGGCGGCGCGGTACAGCGGCTCCAGCCGCACACGCTTCTCCCGTTCGCGCGCCATCTGCCGCCAGCCGAAATCCCGCGCGTCCTGCTTCAGGACGGCCAACTCGGACAGGGTGTCGTCGCGCACCAGCAGTTCGGCCAGGGACGCCTTGGTCGCATCGTCCAGCGCCACGGCGAGCAGCCCACCCAGGCGGCGGCGCTCGGCCGACAGCGTCTGGCTGATCAGCCTCTGCAAGGTCGTGTAGCCGGGCCGCTCGACCTTGTGCTCGTTGAGGTAGACGATGAGTTCCGCGACGATGAAGCCGGGCATGACGTCGCGGCGCACGATCTGCGCAGCCTGCTGTTCGAGTTGCGCGAGAAACTCGCTGGACCAGAGCCGGTAGTCGAACAGCCGGGCGATCAGGGAGCGTTGCGCATAGTGCTCGTACTTGGTGACGGGACGCGGCTCGAAGGCTTGGTCGGGGAAGTAGCGGCTGAGCACGAAGGCGAGATCGTCCTGGACCACGTCCCAGGTGAAGCCGAAGAAGGTCTGCTTGGCCTTGAAGTAGCCGATTTGCAAGGCGCACCACGCCTGAGCCTGCAACCCGGGGCGGCTGCAGGCGAGCGCCAGTTGCGGCTCGGACAGGCACAGGTAGTCCAGGCGTTGACCGTCGTCGAAATCGGGCAGCCCGTACAGGGCATCTTGTTCGGCCGGCGACAGCACGGCCAGCAGCTTGCTCTTCGTTGTTGGCATTGTTCTGGCGCGAGGCGGGTCTTGTTGTCTTCCGAAGGCCGCGGGCTCTGCGGCGCCTTGCGGCCTTGCTTCGGCGAGGTTTCCGGGTTCGTCGGTGTGTAGGCAAATGATTCTATGGATATAAACCTTATTATTGAGCTATGACGGTCCTGCACCTAAACTGTCGATGATGAAAACGCGCCGGTCCGCGCAGGTTGAAGTGGCTCCATCCGAAAAGGTGCCGGATGCGGCATCGCTCGCCGCGGTACGGGCTTGGTACGAAGGACTGTCTGCGCGCGAGGCCGTGGCCCGCTACCTCGGGCACACGAAGGCCGACGGCCAGTCCTCTCGCGGAATGCTTGGCGCCATTCGGCGCCAGCTGATCGTGCTTGCAAGGCGGCGGCACCGGGAGGATCTGGCTGCACTCTTCGTTAGTCCCGTGGCAGAGCGAAGCCAGCATGCTCGCGCCGTGCCCCGCGCGATCGAACTGCTGCTGACACTGGCCGCGCCCGAGCCCCTGATCGGGGATGACATCGGGAAGTGGCTGGAGCCGCGCGCCGTGCGCGCACTGCAGGCGCA
>JBJTSG010000126.1:0-7818 GCA_046076505.1 Erythrobacter sp.
ACCTCCGAGCGGGTGACATAGGCCTGCGCCAGCATCAGCTCGACCGCGCCCTTGGCCTCGGCAAGCCGCGCCGCCGCCGCCGAGCCGGAGGCGTCGACTGCGAAGATCGTGACCCGCGCGGCGCGCTCCTCGAAGCGGCGGATGCGCAGGTCCTCCTTGCGCATCAGGATCGGCGAGGCGGGATCGGCCCCGGCCTCACGGCGGCGCACCTGCTGCCAGGGGACAGCGGCGCGCAAGCTGTCGATCAGCGCCAGCTTCGCGCCCCCACGCGGCATCCCGGGGCGCGCACCCAGCGGTTTGCCGCGGGTCGCCGCCTTGCGCTTCTGACCGGTGCCGCTGCTCGAGCCGCGGCGCGGCGCTTTGCCTTGCGCGAGCTGTTCCAAGATTCCTGGCGGGATCGCGGCCTTGGCCGCCTCGACGAGCAGTTCGGAGAGGTCCGGGTCCTGCTGCTGCTGGTCGCTGTCGGACTGGTCGTCACGCTCGCCATCGGGCGGCGGCGGAGGCGGTTCCTCCTCGGGGGGCTGCTCCTCGGGCGGGGCTTCCTGCGGTGGTAGCTGCGTGGCGCGCGGGCCGAGGACGAGGCGCACGGCGCCGGTGAGGTCTTCCTTCTCCGCCTTGGTGCGACCCTCGAGCGCCGCCAGCCCACGCGCGGCTTCGCCGGCAAAGAACAAGGCGCGCAGGGATTCGACCCCAAAGGCCGCGGCAGTCGCGGCGAGGGCGCGCATCTGCGCTTCTTCAAGCGGCGCGACCTCGGCGAGCGTCCCCGCGGCGGGCGCCATTTCCACCCCCTGCCAGCGGCGCGAGGCGACGAGGTCGCAGGGAAAGGCGAGCCGTTCGGCAAGGCTCACCGGCGGGGCCTCGTCCTGTTCCACCGCGTCGTCGAGCAGCACCAGCGCGGTGCCGCCCTCGTCCAGAGCCTGCGCCAGCCGCCCGGCGACCGAGCCGTCGATCCGCTCGGCCATCCCGGCGATCAGCGCGCCGCCCTGTGCCTCCTCGATGAGGCCCTTCTGGCGCACGGGCTTGCCCGAGGAGAGGCTCGCGGCGAGATCGATCCCGCCCAGCAGGCGTTCGTCGTCGACATGGCCGGGCATGCGGCGCAGCGGCACGGCCTCGGCGAGGGCGGCGACCAGCGCCTCGCGCGCCGGGGAAGACCCGCGCAGCACCATCCCCTTGAACACCCGCGGCGCGAGAGCGAAGAGCCGCGCCGCCAGCACCGCATCCTCCAGCGGATCGGTGGGCGGGCCTGCTTCCATCATCCGAACAGCTCGTCGATCGCGCGGGTGATGCGCACGGTCGAGCCCGTCTCGTCGAGCACGTCGCGGCGCAGGCGGTGGCGCAGCGCGGATGGCGCGATGGCGATGAGGTGCTTGCGGGTCACCGCCTTGGCGCCCTCGAGCGCGGCCAGCGCACGCGCGGCGCGCATCAGGGTGAGCTCGCCGCGCAGCCCGTCGGCGCCGACCGCGAGGCACAGGTTCGCCGCATCGCGCAGCACGTCCTCGCCCGGGACGAGCTTGGGGAGCTTCGCCTTGCCCTTGGCGATACGCTTGAGAATCGCCTCATCCTCGTCGGCCCAGCGCGCGGCGAAGCCCTTGGGATCGGACTCGTTCTCGGCGACCAGCTTCATGATCTGGATGCGCACGTCGAGGTCCTTGGGTGTGCGAACCTCGACCGAGAGGCCGAAGCGGTCGAGGAGCTGCGGGCGCAACTCGCCCTCTTCCGGGTTGCCGCTGCCGATCAGCACGAACTTCGCCGGGTGGCGGACCGAAAGGCCCTCGCGCTCGACCACGTTTTCGCCCGAGGCTGCGACGTCGAGCAGGAGGTCGACCAAGTGATCCTCAAGCAGGTTGATCTCGTTGATGTAGAGAAAGCCGCGGTGCGCCTTGGCGAGGAGCCCCGGCTCGAAGGCCTTTTCGCCGGAGCGCAGCGCGCGCTCGAGGTCGAGGCTGCCGATCACCCGGTCCTCGGTCGCGCCCAGCGGCATGTCGACGAAAGGGACGGAGCGCTCGACCATCTTGCCGGTGCCGACGACGCCGGGATAGCGCGCCTGGTCCTCCTTGGAGCCGCCATAGGGGCAGCCCTCGGCGGCCATGATCGGCGGCATCAGCGCGGCGAGCGCCCGCGCAGCGGTGGATTTGCCCGTGCCGCGATCGCCGAACACCATCACCCCCCCGATCGAGGGGTCGACGGCCGCGATCAGCAGCGCCTGTTTCATCTCGTCCTGAGCGACGATTGCTGAGAAGGGAAAACGTGCCATAGGGCGCATCCTTCTAACGCCGCGTCCGGCCTCGACAAGCGTCAAGTTGACCAGAATCCCCGTCCAACCAACTTTACACTATCGTTTGCTCAGCCGGTTCAGCAGCAGCACCGGCAGGAGCCCCGCGGCAAGCAGGATCAGCGCCGGGATCGCGGCCTCGACAAGGCGCTCGTCGCCGGCGAGACGGTAGGTGCGGGTGGCGAGGGTCTCGAGGTTGAAGGGCCGCAGGATCAGCGTCGCGGGCAATTCGCGCAAGGTGTCGATGAAGACGAGCGCGGCTGCGCCCGCGAGGCTCGGGGCGAGCAAGGGGGCGTAGATCCTCGCGAGCACGCGCGCGGGGCCCGCACCGAGGCTGCGCGCCGCCGCGTCGAGTGCCGGGGGTATGCGGGCAAGGCCGCCGCTCACCGAATTGTAGGCGACCGTGAGAAAGCGCACCGAGAGCGCATAGACGAGGATCGCGCTCGTGCCGGTCAGCAGCAAGCCGCCGCTCCAGCCGAGGCTGTCACGGGCGAAGCGGGTGAGGCTCACGTCGAGCGCGCCGAGCGGGGCGAGCAGGCCGACGGCGAGGAGCGCGCCCGGGAGGGCATAACCAAGGGTCGCAAGGCGGATCGCGCTTGCGGTCACTCTCGAGCTCGATCGCGCGCGAGCGAAGGCGAGGAGCAGAGCGGTGACGAGGCACAGGCTCGCCGCAAGCAGGCCGAGCTTGAGGCTCCCGCCGAGGTAGGTCGCGAGGTCTCCCGCAGCGTTCTGCGCCGTGTCGCTGAGCGCGAGGCTGACGAGGTAGCCGGCGGGGATGACGAAGCCGAGCAGCACCGGCGTCAGGCACGCGGCGAAGGCCAGCGCCTTGCCGAGCGGGGTGAGCGCCACCAGCGGCTCGTCGGTCGCGCGCGCAGAGAGGCCGTCACGGCTGTCGCTGCGACCGCTGCGGGTGTGCGCCTCCCAGGCGACCAGCGCGATGACGAAGAGGAGCATGACGCCCGCGAGCTTCAGCGCCGCCGCCTTGTCGCCCATCGCCAGCCACGAGCGGAAGATGCCGGTCGAGAAGGTGGGAATCGCGAAGTAATCGGCCACCCCGAAGTCGGCGAGCACTTCCATCAGCACCAGCGCGAGGCCGCCGGCGATGGCGGGGCGGGCGGCGGGCAGGGCGACGTGCCAGAAGGCGCGCCACGGTGCGGCGCCGAGGCTGCGCGCGGCGCGGAACTGGGTGAGGCTCTGGGTGGCGAAAGCGGTGCGGGCGAGGAGATAGACATAGGGGAAGAGCACCGAGCCCAGCACGAAGGCGCCGCCGGGCAGCGAGCGGATGTCGGGGAACCAGTAGTCACCCGCACCCCAGCCGGTCGCTTGGCGCAAGGCACCCTGCACCGGGCCTGCAAAGTCGAGGAGCCCCGCGTAGATATAGGCCGACAGGTAGGCGGGCAGCGCCAGCGGCAGCACCAGCGCCCAGCCAAGCACCTTGCGGCCCGGGAAGCGCGTCGCCGCGATCAGCCACGCGCAGCCCGTGCCCGTCACGCCGGCGAGGGTCCCGGTGAGCAGCATCAGCAGCGCGGTGTTGCCGATGTAGGTCGGCAGCACCGTCGCGGCGAGTTCGCGCAAGGTCCCCGTGTTCCCGCCGAGCGCTTCCCACCCGATGGCTGCGATCGGCAGCCCGGCCAGCAGCGAGGCGGCGAGCGCCGCGACAGTCCACCGCCCTGCGCCCGCTCCTCCGCTTGCGTTGGGGAGCGCAAAACGCCTAATGCGGCTCACTCGCAACCCCGACAGAGAATGGGCTGGATCGGTCACTTGAGCCTCGAATTCCGTCATGTCGCCCATGCTTACGGGCCCGTCAGGGCGCTGGAGGAGGTGAGCTTCACCGCACCGGCGGGCGAGATCACCTGCCTGCTTGGCGCGTCGGGTTGCGGGAAGTCAACACTGCTCGGTCTCGCCGCGGGGCTGCTGAGGGTGCAGGCCGGGGCAATCGTGCTCGGCGGCGAGGTGCTCGCCGATGCGACCCGCAGCCCGCCGCCCGAGGCGCGGCCGGTGGGCCTCGTCTTTCAGGACGGCGCGCTGTTCCCGCACATGACGCTCGCCCAGAACGTCGCCTTCGGCCTGCCGAAGGAGCGCAGGGGCGAGGCGAACACCTGGCTCGCGCGGGTCGGCCTCGGCGGCATGGGCGATCGCTACCCGCACGAGCTGTCGGGCGGCCAGCAGCAGCGCGCCGCGCTCGCCCGGGCGATGGCGCCCAGGCCCCAAGTGCTGCTAATGGACGAGCCCTTCGCGAGCGTCGATATCGTGCTGCGCCGCAAGCTCCGCCGCGAATGCCGCATCCTGCTGCGCGAGGCTGGGGCGACGGTGGTGCTGGTCACCCACGACCCCGCCGAGGCGCTCGACATCGGCGACCGCATCGCCGTGATGGAGGGCGGGCGGATCGTCCAGTTCGGCACGCCCCAGGAGCTCCACGAAGCGCCCGCCACCGCCTCGGTCGGGGCGATTTTCGGGGGCGCGCAGGTGATCCGCGGAAGGCGCCGGGAGGAGGGGCTCGACACGAGCTTCGGGCTGTGGCCGCTCGCCTCGCTCGTCGGCGAGCTCCCCGATGGCGAGGCATTGGACCTCCTTGTGCAGGCGGACCGGCTGGTGCCCGTCCCCGACATGCGCGGCTGCCAGGTGCGCGACGTTCACCCCCTTGGTGCGCGTGCGCGGGTGCTGCTCGAGACGGGGGAGGGCGAGACGATCACCTGCGAGACTGCGCTGCCGGTCGATCCGGACAAGGCCTACAGCGTCATCCCCGATCCCGAGAGCGTGCGGGCCTTCGTGCGTACATAGGACTTGCGCTGGCACGGATTATATTGCAAGTCATTCGCAAGAACTGACGGAAAGCCCCTCTCCCATGAAACGACCTGTCCTCGCCGCGCTCTCCGGCCTCGGGCTTGCCCTGCTGAGCGGCTGCTCCAACAGCGACGAGAAGGCGACCGCCGCCGTGCCGATCACCGGCGAGGTCAACATCTACTCCTCCCGGCACTACGACACCGACCTTGCGCTCTACGACGACTTCACCAGGCAAACCGGCATCAAGGTCAACCGCATCGAGGCCGACGCCGACGCGCTGATCGAGCGCATCCAGGCCGAGGGCGAGTTCAGCCCGGCGGACCTGCTCATCACCACCGACGCCGGCCGCCTGTGGCGCGCCGAGGAGGCGGGAATCCTCGCGCCGGTCGATTCGCAGGTGCTCGAGGAGCGCATCCCGGCCGCCTTGCGCGATCCGCAGAAGCGCTGGTTCGCGATGACCACCCGCGCGCGGATCATCATCTACAACAAGGCCAAGGGCATGCCGCAAGGCCTTGCGACCTATGCGGACCTCGCGAGCCCTGCGTTCAAGGGCCGCATCTGCATGCGCTCCTCCTCGAGCACCTACAACATCGCGCTCCTCGCCAGCATCATCGCCCATGAGGGCGAGGCGAAGGCCGGTGAATGGGCCAAGGGCGTCGTCGCCAATTTCCAGCGTCCGCCGCAGGGTAACGACGTCTCGAACATCGAGGCGGTCGCCGCGGGCGCGTGCGACATATCGCTGGTCAACACCTACTACCTTGCCCGTTTCGCGACGCCGGAGAAGCGCAAGGTGCTCGACGCGGTCGGGATCATCTTCCCCAACCAGGCGACCACCGGCACCCACGTCAACATGAGCGGGGCGGGCGTGGTCAAGACCGCGCCCAACCGGGCCAATGCGTTGAAGTTCCTAGAATACCTGTCCTCCGAAAGCGCGCAGAAGTACCTCGCAGGCGGCAACAACGAATATCCGGCGGTCAAGGGCATCGCGCCCACCTCGGCGGTCGAGGCGCTTGGGCAGTTCAAGGCGGACCCGCTCGGCGCCGCGGAGATCGGCAGGAACGAGGCCAAGGCGACGCAGCTCTACAACGCCGCGCGCTGGAATTGAGCCAGCGCAAACCAAGGCGCCCTTTCACGCCCTATCGCTAATCTGTCTTGAAGGGCGCGCGCTTGTCGTCCATTTGCGCCCCCGATCCTGCCGCCGCTTCCAGGCGGTCCCACAGTTGCACCCGAGGCCCCAGTGAACCAGCCCATCATCGACCGCGACCAGTTCACCGAAAGCGCGGCGCTGTCCGTCGAGACCATCACCTATGTCCACCACTGGACCGAGGGCCTGTTCACGCTGAAGATGACCCGGCCTGCGAGCTTCCGCTTCCGCTCGGGCGAATTCGTGATGATCGGCCTGCCGGGCGACAACGGCAAGCCGCTGCTGCGCGCCTATTCGGTCGCCTCGCCCTCCTACGCGGAGGAGCTCGAGTTCCTCTCTATCAAGGTGCAGGACGGCCCGCTCACTTCGCGGCTCCAGCACATTCAGGTCGGCGATCCGATCTACCTCGGCAAGAAGCCGACCGGCACGCTCGTCACCGACGCGCTGCTGCCGGGCAAGCGCCTCTTCATGCTCTCGACCGGCACCGGCCTCGCGCCCTTCATGAGCCTCGTGCGCGATCCCGAGGTCTACGGAATGTTCGAGGAGGTGATCGTCGTCCACTCGGTGCGCCACGTCGCCGAACTGGCCTATCGCGAGCTGCTGGAATCGAAGCTCGAGGGCGATCCGCTGCTCGAGGACGAGGACCGCGCGCGGATGATCTACGTGCCGACCGTCACCCGCGAGCCCTTCCACACCCAGGGCCGCATCCAGCAGCTGATCGACGACGGGCGGCTGTTCGAGCAGTCCAAGGGCCCGCAGCGCTTCGTGCTCGACGAGGACCGCGTGATGCTGTGCGGCTCGATGGCGATGATCAAGGACCACGCTGCGGACCTCGAGCGCCGCGGCTTCACCGAGGGCAGCAACTCGATGCCCGGCCAGTTCGTCATCGAACGCGCCTTCGTCGGCTGATCCGCAGGCGCGGGGCGGAACAGGGCATCATGGCTCGCCCGATCCTCGCGCTGCTGGGGGCGGCCCTCACTGCCTGGCCCGCAGCCGCGCAGCCCGTGGAAGCTCCAGGCGACGCACCCGCGCCCGTCAGCTACGCGCTGCTCCAGATTTCGCTCGTGCCCGGCAAGGTCGCCTCGGGCGCCTTCCGCACGCGCATGGAGGCGGTGCGTTCCTGCCCCGAGGCGGTCAAGGCGGCGAACGAGATGGGCGCCGAGGTGGTCCGCAACGCCCACGTGACGCCGGACCGGCTGCCGCCGAAGCTCGAGATCCTGCTGCGCGACCTGCCGGTCGGCCGCGCAACCCCGGTCTTTTCCGGGAGCGGCAATACCCTGCGCGTGCTGGTGCTCTGCCAGCGCGGGTGAGTCCCCCCCACTTTCGCGCTTGACCCCCGCGCCCCTGCACGGTTCTATCGTGGCAAATCAAAACCCATCTGCCGGAGAGAACCCCCATGCTCGCGACCTCCTATCGCACCGCCTACAACGAAGACCACGAGGCCTTCCGCGACACTGTCCGCAAGGTCTTCGCCGAACATCTGACCCCGCACATGGACGAGCACGAGGCCAACGGAATCGTGCCCCGCGACGTCTGGAAAAAGATGGGCGATGCCGGGATGCTGTGCATGACGGTGAAGGAGGAAAACGGCGGGCTCGGCCTCGATTTCGGGTTCAAC
>JBJTSG010000127.1:0-3379 GCA_046076505.1 Erythrobacter sp.
TTGCCTTCGAGCGCATCCACAACGTCCCCAAGCGCGGGCTCGGCGCGAAGGCGCTGGAGGCAATGCATTCCCACGCGCGGCGCACCGGCCTGCCGTTGGCGGCGGCGGCGCTCCAGCTTGCCGACTCCGACGAGCTGCCCAAGCGCGCGGGCGTGACCATCGGCGGGCTGATGCGCCAGTTCCTGCACTGGCGCGAGCAGGCCGAGACCGTCTGCCCTGCCGACCTCCTCCGGCTGGTGATGGAAGAATCCGGCTACAACGCCATGCTCGCCGCCGACCGCTCGCCCGAGAGCGCGGGCCGCGCGGAGAACCTCTCTGAACTCGCCCGGGCGATGGAGGAATATGTCACGCTCGGCGATTTCCTCGAGCATGTCAGCCTCGTGATGGACAACGACCGCGCCAACGAGGGCGAGACGGTAACGATCATGACGATCCACGCCGCCAAGGGCCTCGAGTTCGACAACGTCTTCCTGCCCGGCTGGGAGGAAGGCGTCTTCCCCTCGCAGCGCGCGATCGACGAGGGGGGGCTCGCAGCCCTCGAGGAGGAGCGGCGCCTCGCCTATGTGGCGATCACCCGCGCGCGGCGGCACTGCACCATCCTCCACGCGGCCAACCGCCGGATCTACGGCCAGTGGACGAGCTCGATCCCCTCGCGCTTCATCGAGGAGTTGCCGGACGAGCACATCGAGAGCGAGACGACGCTGACCGGCGGTGCCTCGCTCTGGCGCGCGAACTGGAGCGAGCAGGAGGACCCCTTCGCCCATGTCGCGCGTGACCGGCCCGAACGCCCGCAGCAGCGCGGCCCCGGCTGGCAGCGCGCGGTCGCGAGCGGCTACGACGCGCGGCCCGCGCGGATCCCCGAGAACACCCGCTCGGCCGCCAGCTTCGCCGCTCCCGCGCGCAGCGATATCGCGATCGGCGCGATGGTGACCCACGCCAAGTTCGGGACGGGCTGCGTGATCGACCAGGAAGGCAACAAGCTCACCATCCTGTTCGAGGAGGCGGGCGAGAAGCGCGTGCTCGACAGCTTCGTGACGGTGGTGGGCTGAGCCCGCTTCAGCCGGCGGGCTGTTCGACTGCCGGTGCTTCCGGGGCCCTCTTCCAGTAGCGTGCCTCGAAAGGCCTCGCGAGTTCGCCCAGGAAGTCGCGCGTGCCCTCGGCGATGCCGGTCTCGCAATCGATGTAGGGCTTGGGGTCGACCCAGGTGCCGAATATCCAGTCCCACAGCACCACCGTGTTGCCGAAGTTGCTGCCCATCAGCTGCTCGTCGCGGATGTGGTGCAGGCGGTGCGCGGGCGGCGAGATCAGCACCTTGCCGAGCGGCCCCAGGGTCCAGGGCACGTCGGCGTGGATGAAGTAGCCCCACCATGCGCGCAGCAGCAGGGCGATCGCGATCGCCCAGAACGGCAGCCCCAGCGCAATCACGACGAGATTGTCGCAGAGCATGCTGAAGGCCTCGCCCAGCGGGTGCTTGCGACGCACGCTCAACCAGGTCATCGCCTCGTCGGCATGGTGGACGGCATGGACAGGCCACAGCACCTTGATGTGCTCCACCCGGTGACGCCAATAGGCGGCAAAGTCGATCAGCAGAATCGCGGCGACCACGGACAGGACGCCGGGCAGGCCGGCCCAGAAAGCGACCAGCGCCTCGGCGCGGGGGATCAACGAGGTGCCGGTCATGATCGGCATGGCGATGAGCGGCACCACGACCGCGGCATTGGTGAGCCACAGCGCGGCGGTGGTGACGATCTCGGGCCGCGCGCGGACCAGCGCGTCCTTGACCGCCTCGCGCTTGGTGCCGATCGCGATCGCGGCGAAGATGAGCGCGAGCGGCACGAGGCCTCTGGCGTCGTCGGCGAGGGATTGAAGCGCGGTCTCGAACATGGCGGCATTCTACGCCGCCAACCGCCAAAGAACCGTTAACCCTCCGTCGCGCGCTGCGCCGAGCGGCGCGTGCCTTCAGGTCCAGACCAGAGAAATCGGGTAGAGCGCGATCATCCAGCCGATGCAGCCCAGCACGATCCCCCGCTCGCGCGCGAAGATCGCGAGCAGGGTCGCTGGCACCAGCGACCAGGAGATGACGATGTTGCGGACCGACAACATCCATTCGGTACCCACGATGCTCACCACCCATGCATAGAGCGCGATATTGCAGATCAGCACGCCCGCCAGCACCAACCGGTAATTGGCTGCGAAATGCGCCTCGTGGTCATCCTCCGCGCTGGTCGGAAAGATCAGGGATGCGGCGACGAAATAGATGCCGGTGACGATGAAGCCGGCGAACATCACCGGCCAGCTTGCCGTGACGTGCTGGCGCATTGCCCAGCCATAGACCCAGAAGGTGACGACATCGCAGGCGACCAGAATGCCGAGCAGTGCGGTCGACCAGCCGATCCGTACATGGCGCCGGGACTTGAGCGCGCGGGCGAGCCCCGCCAGCGCCTCGGTCAGCGCCAGGCCGAGCAGCAGTCCGAACAGCGTGACGGCATAATCGAACTCCTCCATCGGCGGAGGGTTCAGCCGAAGCCGATGTCGAGGAAGCTCGGGCGCGGGCCGTTCCATTCGCCCGCGGGCACGGGCGCGTCATCCTCGTGATGGCGGCGCGGGCGACGGTCATCGCCGAGAGCGACACGGTCGGTGCGGCGGTCGTCCTTCTCGCGGCGCGGGCGCCCCTCGCGCGGCTCGCGTTCGCGGCGCGGTTCGCGGTCCTGACGCGGCTCGCGTTCCTCACGGCCGCGGCGCGCTTTGCGGGGCTCGCGTTCCTCGCGCTCTGCCTCGGGTGCGTCCTGCTGCGCCTTGGCCGCAGCTTCGGCACGGGCAATAGCTTCGCTGAGGTCGACGCGCACGTCTTCCTTGCCGAACACCTTGATCGCCGCGCCGGTCAGCTTTTCGACATTGGCGATCGCCTCGGCGTCCTCCTCGGAGACGAAGGTGAAGGCCCGGCCCTTGGCCCCGGCGCGGCCCGTTCGGCCGATGCGGTGGACGTAATCGTCCGGGTGCCAGGGAGTGTCGAAGTTGAAGACGTGGGACACGCCCTTGATGTCGAGGCCGCGCGCCGCGACGTCCGAGGCGACGAGGATGTTGACGTCCCCCGACTTGAAGCGCTCAAGCTCCTTGAGGCGCGAGGACTGGTCCATGTCGCCGTGGATTTCGGCCGAACGGAACCCGTGGCGCTGGAGGCTCTGGTTCAGCTCGCGCACCGTGGTCTTGCGGTTGGCGAAGATGATCGCGTTCTCGACCAGATCGTTCTCGAGGAACCAGCGCAGCGTCTCGCGCTTGGTCTTCGACTTCACCGGCACCTTGAAGGCGGTGATGTCCTTGTTGGTGGTCGCCGCGCGGGCGGTTTCGATGCGCTTAGGGTTGTTGAGGAACTTCTTCG
>JBJTSG010000128.1:0-4941 GCA_046076505.1 Erythrobacter sp.
CGGCGCCGAGCGCCTAGCTTGGCACGATGAGCGATTCCGATCCCGACCTGCCCGAAGACGAGGACAGCGGCCCCAGCACCGCCGAGTTGGAAGCGGCCGGGCAGTCCGCCCTGTTCGGCGATCCCGTTCCTCCGCCACCTCCTGCAGCGCCCGCACCTGCGCCAGCTCAAGCCGCTCCGGCTCCGTCGGCGCCTGCGAGCCAGCCCTACCGCGTCCTCGCGCGCAAGTACCGCCCCCAGACCTTCTCCGAGCTGATCGGGCAGGAGGCGATGGTCCGCACCCTCGCCAATGCCATCGCCCGCGACCGTCTCGCTCACGCCTTTCTGATGACCGGGGTCAGGGGGGTCGGCAAGACCTCGACCGCGCGGCTGATCGCCAAGGCGCTGAACTGCGTCGGGCCGGACGGGCAGGGCGGCCCGACCATTGCGCCTTGCGGCCAGTGCGAGCCCTGCACCGCGATCGCCGAGGGACGCCATATCGACGTCATCGAGATGGACGCCGCCTCCAACACCGGGGTCGACGATGTGCGCGAGATCATCGAGCAGGTCCGCTACGCTGCCGTTTCGGCGCGCTACAAGATCTACATCATCGACGAAGTCCACATGCTGTCGCGCAATGCGTTCAACGCCTTGCTCAAGACACTTGAGGAGCCGCCGCCGCAGGTGAAGTTCCTGTTCGCCACCACAGAGGTCGACAAGCTGCCGGTCACGGTGCTGAGCCGCACCCAGCGCTTTGACCTGCGCCGCATTCCCGCGCAGCTCCTCGCCGAGCACTTCGCGAAAGTCTGCGCACTCGAGGGTGTCGAGGCGGAGCCCGAGGCGCTCGCGATCATTGCCGGCGCCGCCGAGGGCTCGGTGCGCGACGGGTTGTCGATCCTCGATCAGGCCATCGCCCATGCCGACTTGGACGGCGAGGGCAAGGTCGCCGCGGCCCGCGTGCGCGACATGCTCGGGCTTGCCGACAAGAGCGCGCAACGGCGCCTGCTCGGCCACCTCCTCGAAGGCGACGCCAAGGCGATGCTCGCGGCGGTCGACGAGCAATATGCGCTCGGCGTCGAGCCGGTGGCGCTGATCCGCGCGCTGATGGACCTCGTCCACCGCGTGACCCTCGCGCAGGTCGCAGGGAGCGATCCCGATGCGCCGACCGAGGACGAGCGCGCGGCGCTCGCCGATTTCGCGGCGCGGCTGGGGGCAGGCGAATTGCACCGCCTGTGGCAGCTGCTGCTGAAGGGCCACGACGAGGTGCGCACCGGCCCCGATCCGCTGGTCTCGCTGCAGATGGCGCTGCTGCGCATCCTCCACGCGGCGCAAATGCCCGACCCGGGCAAGCTCGCGAAGCGCATCGAGGAGATCGCCGCGAGCGGCTTCGTCGCTGCGCCCGCGGGCGAGGGGACGCCTGCACAGGCGGCCGCGCCGGTCGCCGCAAACGCCAACCAGACCTGGGCCGCGCTGGTCGATCAGGTCGATGCCTCCGGGCAGCTGCGGGTCGCGCAGATGATGCGCGACCGGGTGCGGGTGATCGAGCTCGGGCCCGAGCGGCTGGTCTACGAACAGGCCGACAAGTTTCCCGACGACCCTGCGCCGGACATCCGCGAGGCGCTGTTCAAGGTGACCGGCAAGCGCTGGCAGATCGAGCGCGGCACCGGCGCGGCGCAGCCCAGCTTGCGCGAGGCCGCCGAGGCCGAGGCGGCGGCGGAGGACGCACGCATCCGCTCCGACCCGCTGGTCAAGGCCGCTTTCGAAGCCTTCCCCGATGCCGAGCTGATCGCGGCGGAACCCGCCCGAGTGGCAGCCGGTAGTCCCCCTTGGAAGTGATTGGAGACCCCCGATGAAGTCGATGGAAGAGATGATGGCCGCCGCGCAGAAGGCGGCCGAGACGATCCAGAAGCAGATGAACGAGATGCAGGTGAAGCTCGATTCGATCGAGGTCGAGGGCAGCGCCGGCGGCGGTCTCGTCAAGGTCCGCGCCATCGCCAAGGGCCGCATCCTCGGCGTCTCGATCGACGACAGCCTGATGGTGCCCGACGACAAGCAGATCCTCGAGGACCTCGTCGCCGCCGCCTTCAACGACGCCCGCGACCGGGCGGATCGGGTCTCGGAGCAGCAGATGCGCGAGATGCAGGGCTCGATGGGCCTGCCGCCGGGATTCAACCTCCCCGGGCTGGGGTGATGTGATCTCAGTTCCGTCGCCCCGTGTCGAGCACGGGGCGACGCTTTGTTGAGCCTCAAGCGATCTTGCGTCCGAAGCCGCCCTGCGCCCCGCGCGGCTTGATGGGCCGCGGAGCTGGCGCAGGCGAGGCGGCCCGGGTTGCCGGCTGATCTTCCACCACTGCCTGCGCCCCGCGCCGCTCCATGTAGCGGGCGAAGGCCGCATCGGCGTCGAAGTCCGAGGCGGGCTCCTCGTCGAGCGGCGCGAACGGGCGGGCGCCGCCGCGCGCCTTGCCGGGGCGCCCGGTGATCCCGCCCCATAGCTCGCCGATGCCGCTGCGGATCGCGCGGTACAGGCAGAACTTCCCGGCGGCGCCGAGCAGCAGGCTCGGAAGGTAGGTCGGCAGGTCGGCAGCGAGGTGCTGGACGTCGGGCATGTCGCCGCTGTGCAGCAGCGTGGCGGCCGCGGTGAGGGCGAGCCAGGCGGCGATCCAGATCTGCGTCCTCGACATGGGCCCCTCTTCCCGCCGGGTGAGGCCTACGGGTCTACATGTGCCGGGTTAACAGGCTCCTCATGTTCCACAGCTTCTCGTCCCTGCCCATTGCGGGGTCCGGAGGCCCTACCCATATTCCCTTCAAAGGCGCTGCCCCGACCCTTCCCCCCGGGGCCGCCGCGGATATGCACATGACCCATACCTACCCCCTCCTCCCCCTGCGCGACATCGTCGTCTTCCCCGGCATGGTCGTTCCCCTCTTCGTCGGGCGCGACAAGTCGGTGGCGGCGCTCGAAGCCGCGATGGAGGCCTCCAAGGACATTGTCCTCCTCGCCCAGCTCGATCCGGGCTGTGACGATCCCGAGGGCGAGGACCTCTACGATGTCGGCGTGATCGCGCAGGTGCTGCAGCTGCTGAAGCTTCCGGATGGCACCGTGCGCGTGCTGGTCGAGGGCAAGACCCGCGCGCGGCTGGCGGCGCTCGAGAGCACGGCCACGCACCTCCTCGCCGAGGTCGAGGTGATCGAGCCCGAGACCGTTGCGGGCAGCGAGGTCACCGCGCTGATGCGTCAGGTGACCGAGCAGTTCGGCGAGTACGTCAAGCTCAACAAGAAGATGGGCGAGGACGCGGGCGTGGACCTCTCCGAGGTCGATGACGCGGGGCAGCTCGCCGATACCATCGCCGCCGCAATCAGCGCCAAGGTGTCCGACAAGCAGAGCCTGCTGACCGAAGGCAATCCCTTGAAGCGCCTCGAACTCGTCATGGCCTTCATGGAGGGCGAGCTGTCGGTCCTCCAGGTCGAGCGCCGCATCCGCGGCCGCGTCAAGCGCCAGATGGAAAAGACCCAGCGCGAATATTACCTCAACGAGCAGCTGAAGGCGATCCAGTCGGAGCTGGGCGGGGGTGACGAGGGCGAGGGCAACGAGATTGCCGAGCTCACCGAGAAGATCGAAAAGACCAAACTCTCCAAGGAAGCCCGCGCCAAGGCGCAAGGCGAGCTGAAGAAGCTGCGCACCATGCAGCCGATGAGCGCCGAGGCGACGGTGATCCGCAACTACCTCGACGTGCTGCTCGGCCTGCCGTGGGGCAAGAAGTCGAAACTCAAGAAGGACATCGCCCGCGCGCAGGACATCCTCGATGCGGATCACTACGCGCTCGATAAGGTCAAGGACCGGATCGTCGAATATCTCGCGGTGCAGGCGCGCACCAACAAGCTTAAAGGGCCGATCCTGTGCCTTGTCGGCCCTCCGGGCGTCGGCAAGACTTCGCTGGGCAAGTCGATCGCCAAGGCGACGGGCCGCGAATTCGTGCGCCAGTCGTTGGGCGGCGTGCGCGACGAGGCGGAGATCCGCGGGCACCGGCGCACCTATATCGGCTCGATGCCGGGCAAGATCGTGGCGAACCTCAGGAAGGCCGGCACCTCGAACCCGCTGTTCCTGCTCGACGAGATCGACAAGCTCGGCCAGGACTTCCGCGGCGATCCGGCCTCGGCGCTTCTGGAAGTGCTCGATCCCGAACAGAACGCCAAGTTCCAGGACCACTATCTGGAGCTTGACCTCGACCTTTCCGACATCATGTTCGTGTGCACGGCAAACAGTTTGAACCTGCCCCAGCCGCTGCTCGACCGCATGGAGATCATCCGGCTCGAAGGCTACACCGAGGACGAGAAGGTCGAGATCGCCCAGCGGCACCTCATCGAGAAGCAGGTCAAGGCGCACGGCCTCAAGAAGGGCGAGTTCACGCTCACCGAGGAAGCCTTGCGCGATCTGATCCGCTACTACACCCGTGAAGCGGGCGTGCGCACGCTCGAGCGCGAGATTGCCAAGCTGGCGCGGAAGTCGCTGCGCCAGATCCTCGAGGGCAAGGTCAAGAGCGTCACCGTCAGCCCCGAGAACCTCGGCGACTTCAGCGGCGTGCGCAAGTTCAAGCACGGCGTGTCGGAGGAGGAACCGCAGGTCGGTGCCGTTACCGGCCTTGCCTGGACCTCGGTCGGGGGCGAACTCCTCACCATCGAGAGCGTCACCACCCCGGGCAAGGGCGAGATCAAGACCACCGGCAAGCTCGGCGAGGTGATGAACGAGAGCGTCGCGGCCGCCTTCAGCTTCGTCAAGGCGCGGGCGCCCGCCTACGGGATCAAGCCCTCGCTCTTCAACCGCCGCAACGTCCACATCCACCTGCCCGAGGGCGCGGTGCCCAAGGACGGGCCGAGCGCCGGGATCGGCATGGTCACCTCGATCGTTTCGACCCTCACCGGCATCGCCGTGCGGCCGGACGTGGCGATGACCGGCGAGGTTACGCTG
>JBJTSG010000129.1:0-8681 GCA_046076505.1 Erythrobacter sp.
GGCAGGCAGCCCAGATAGACGAAGCCGACCGCGACGAGCGGCGGCAGGACCGGCCCCGCAAGCTTCGCAAAGCCCAGGCCGACGAGGGTCATGGCCCCGAAGACGAACAGCATCAGCGGACCGAAATAGCGCCAGTTCGCAAGCCCGCGCGCGATCTCGCTGCGCCGGATGCGCATCCCGTTGACAAGGAACAGGACGAAGATGCCGATGTTGGAGACGGTGGTCGCCGTCGCGCGGGCCTCTCCCGCGGCGGGCAGCACCAGCGCGAGGACCGTCGCGATCACCAGCACGGCGATCATCGGGTCCTTGAGGAAGGGAAGGCGCGAGGGCTTGGCGGGCTTGGACATTCGCAGGTGCCCCTGCCCTGCCCGCGCCCGCTTGTCGAGGGCGGCTGCTAGCGCGCCGCAAGGCTCCGGGGCCGGACTTCGGCGAGAAGGAGCGAGAAGCGTTCGACCTCTTCGGCCCGGCCGAGCCGGCGCGCGGTTTGCAGCCGAAGGCCGAGCAGCGCGGGATCGTGCCCGGCACCGCGCGCGATGGCATGGTCGAGCAGAAATGCGGTGCGCTGCCAGTCGCCGCGCTGCGCCAGCCTGGACGCAAGCCCGATGAGCGCGCTCGCGGTTTCCCCCTCGCCCTCGATGAAGCGCGTGAGCATCAGGTCGGCCCCTGCGAGGTCGCCGGTGCGGGCGGTGGCCCACACCGCCTTGCGAGCGAGCGGCCAGGGCCGGCGCGCCTCCGAGGCGCGGGCGTAGGCCGCAAGCGCCGCGCGCGGATCACCCGCCCCAAGCATCGCGTCGCCGGCAAGGCTCGCCACGTCAGCCGAAGCGGGGAGCCGCGCGCGCAGCGCCTCGGCATCGTTCTGCGCCGCTGCGACATTGCCGGCGAGCAAGGCGGCTCTCGCGCGCTTGGTCGGCTCGGGAAGGCCGTCGCGGGGGAGCAGCACGGCAGGCGCGCTGCGCAAGGGCCCATAGGCGCGCGCCAGCAGCGGGGCGGCGGCGGCGCGGTCGCCAAGGCGCTCGTGGGCGCGCGCGAGCAGCATCACGAGGTAGGGCGAAGCCTCGGGCCGCGCAGCGTCCTCGGCAAAACGGGTCACCACGGCATCGGGATGGCCGCCCTCGAGCAGGGCATGGGCGAGCAGCTCGCGCAAGCGGGGATTGCCGGGCTGGCGGGCGGCGAGGCTCTCGAGCGTGGCGGCGGCGCTCTCGGCGTTGCCCTGCCTGAGGTCGATCACCGCATCGAGCAGCAGCGCCGCCGGGACGCCCCGCGCCGCCATGCCGCTGCGCGCGAGGAGCGAGCGTGCGAGCGCGTCGTCACCGCCGCGCGCGGCCAAGACCGCATGGAGGTAGGGGACGCGCGGATCGTCCGGCGCGATGGCGGCAAGCTTGCGCACCGCCTCGAGCATCGCCCGGGCCTCGCCCGCATCGCCGAGAGCGGCGGCGTACTCGGCCCAGATGTCGGGATTGTCCGGATCGGCCTTCGCCGCCGCCTCGAACCAGCGCCGCGCATCGGCAAAGCCGTGGGCATCGCGGACCATCAGCGCACGCAGCAGCAGCGCCGGGCCGTAATCCGGGCCGAGGGCGAGCGCGCGGTCGGCGGCTTCGAGGGCGGTGAGATGCTCGCCGCCGCGCAGCCGCAGCCGGGCGATGGCAAGCCACAGATCGGGGCTTTCGGGATCGAGGCTGCGGGCGCGGTCGAGCGTCTGGCCGGCATCGGCGAGCGCGCCTTTCGCCATCTGCGTGTCGGCGTCGGCGATAAGCTTCGCCAAGGCCGGGTCAGCCCCCCCTTGAGCCCCGCCTACCCCCCTCTCACCCCCGCCCGAACAGGCTGCCAGACCCGCCAGCAGCGCCATTCCTGCCAGGATGGCGCGGCATCTAGGCCTGGAGGTCATACTGCTTGAGGAGGTCGTAGAGCGTCGGGCGGCTGATCCCGAGCAGCTTGGCGGTGCTCGAGATGTTGCCCTCGCTACGGGACAGCGCGTGGCGGATCACCCGGCGGTCGGCGGCCTCGCGCGCCGCCTTGAGGTTGAGCACATCGGCGGTGTCCTCGTCGGCTTCAGCGAGGTCAAGGTCCTCGGCGCTCACCAGCTTGCCGTCGGCCATGATCACCGCGCGCTTCACGCGGTTCTCGAGCTCGCGGACGTTGCCCGGCCAATCATGCGCATCGATCGCGGCGAGCGCGTCGGGGGCGAAGCCGGTGACGGCGGGGTTCATCTCGGCCGCGAAGCGCTTCAGGAACGCCTTGGCGAGCAGGACCGGATCGCCGTGCCGCTCGGCAAGTCCCGGAATCTTCACCACGATTTCGGCAAGGCGATAGAAGAGATCCTCGCGGAATCTCCCCTTCTGGATCATGCTCTCGAGGTCCTGATGGGTGGCGCACACGATCCGCGTGTCGACCGCGATCGCCTTGCGCCCGCCGACCCGTTCGATGGTGCGCTCCTGCAGGAAGCGCAGCAGCTTGACCTGGAGCGGCAGCGGGATGTCGCCGACCTCGTCTAGGAACAGCGTGCCCCCGTCGGCGCTCTCGATCTTGCCCTCGGTGGTCTTGACCGCGCCGGTGAAGGCACCCTTCTCGTGGCCGAACAGCTCGCTCTCGAGGAGGGTCTCGGGGATGGCCGCGCAGTTGATGGCGATGAACGGACCCGAGGCGCGGTCGCTGGCATCGTGCAGGCCTTTGGCGAGCAGCTCCTTGCCGGTGCCGCTCGCGCCCAGCAGCATCACAGAGACATTCGTCTTCGCGACGCGCTCGATGGTGCGGGCGACCTTCACCATCTCCGGCGCGCCGGTGATCAACTTTCCGAGCACGGTCTTGTCGGCGCTCGCGGAAGCGACGAGGCGGCGATTCTCCTCCTCGATCGTCCGAAGGTTGAAGGCGCGGCGCACGATGAGGCCCAGCGCCTCAATGTCGATCGGCTTCTGGTAGAAATCGTAGGCCCCGCGCGCGATCGCAGCGAGCGCGCTTTCGCGCGCCCCGTGACCGCTCGCGACGATCACCTTGGTGTCGGGCTTCAGCGCCATGATCGCGTCGAGCACCGCGAAGCCTTCGGTGGTGCCATCGGGGTCGGGCGGCAGGCCGAGGTCGAGCGTCACCACGCCGGGCGCCTCGGCACGCAGCGCAGCGATGGCGCTGTCGCGGTCGCCCGCGATGACCACCTCGAAATCGTCATAGGCCCACTTGAGCTGGGCAACGAGGCCCGGATCGTCCTCGATCACGAGGAGCACGGGTTTCCTCTCAGCAGCCATCACGCGGCCTCCCATCCGACATCATTCCCGTCCTCGCGCACCCCGCGCAGCCGCGCCGCCTCGGCGAGCGGCAGCACCACGGCAAAGCGCGTGCCGAGCCCCTCCCGGCTCTCGACGGTGAGCCGTCCGCCCATCGCCCTGACGAGCTCGCGCGCCTCGAAGGCGCCGATCCCGAAGCCGCCCGATTTCGAGGATACGAACGGCTTGAAGAGCCCTGTGCGGATGAATTCGGGGCTCATGCCCTTGCCCGAATCCACCACCTCGACGCTGCCGTGGAGCCCCTCCGCGGTCACGTCCAGGAACACCGGCGCGGCAAGCTCGCTCGCATCGATGGCGTTCTGGACGAGGTGGATCAGCGCCTGTTCCAGTGCCTCGCGGTTGCCCATCACGGTGACCGGCACGTCGCGGGTCAATGCGACGGGGTGGATGCCGCCGAAGCGGTCGGCGAGCCCGCGGGCGAGGGCGACGAGCTCGATTTCGCCGAGCTCGGAGACCTGCCCCGATCCGTAGCGCCCGAGGCGCGCGAGCAGCGCCGAAAGCTTGTCGGCCGAATTCCTCAAGGTCACCAGCATGTCGGCACGGAAAGCGGGTTTGTCAGCGTGCTTCTCGGCGTTGGCGGCGAGCAGCGAGAGCTGGCTGACGAGGTTCTTGATGTCGTGCATGACGAACGCCATGCGGCGGTTGAACTCGTCGAAGCGGCTCGCATCCATCAGCGCCTGCTGGCCCGCCTGCTCGGCAAGGTAGCTCGCGAGCTGCTGGCCGGCCACGCGCAGGAGGTCGAAGTCCTCCCAGTCGAGCTGGCGGGCAGTCCGCGGGCGGGCCAGCACGATCACGCCGACGAGGCGGTCGAAGTGAATCAGCGGCACCAGCGCCCACACGTCCTCGGCTTCCATCAGCCATTGTGGCACCTCGGCGGCCTCGCCGTGGTGATCGACCCCGCGGCGCACCTCGTCGAGGGCCAACACGAAGTTGTGCCGCTCGAGCAGGCTGGAGAGCTTGTAGTCGCCGGCGACCGCCGGAACGGCAATGGTCGGCCAGTTCCAGCGGGCCACGAGTTCAAGCCGGGCTTCCTCGCTCGGCATCAGCAGCAGCCCGGCGGGGCTTTCAGTGATGTCGGCGAGCGCCTTCACCGCGCGCTCCTCGAGGCTGGCACTGCCCGCACCCGCGCGGCCGATGGTGCGGGTGAAGCGCAGCCATTCCTGGCGGTAGTCGTAGCGGTGCTGGAAGAGGTGCTTGGAGGCGGTCACCCGCAGCCAGCCTCGCAGCCGCGAGGACGGCAGCGCGAAGGCGGCGGCGAGGATGCCGATTGCGGCAAACACTGCCTGCCAGGCGCGCGCCGTGTCGCCGCCGACCAGCTCGAGCGCCTTGCTGACCGCCGCAAGCGCAGCGAGATAGGCGCCGATCAGCAGCAGCGAGAGGGTGCGGAAGGTCACCGCGCGCGAGGGGCTGAAGCGGACTCGCGGCCCGGCCGCATTCATGCCGAGTGCATAGAGCCCGGCCATCAGCCCCGCGAACAGGCCCCGCAGGTCGCGCAGACCCACAGGAACATCGCTGCCGACATAGGCGAGCGCGTGGAGGTTGAGATCGTAGGCGAAGATCCCCGCAAGCCCCATCCCCGTCCAGCGCAGCACCGGGCGCAGCGCGTTGTCGGCGCCCGCGTAAAGGTTGTGGAGCAGCATCAGCGCGCCGATCGCGACCAGGAGGTCGATGAGCAGGCGCGCGCTCGCGACCGCCTCGACCGCCTCGGGAACCCCAGAAAACCGGTGCCCGGCGAAGAGCACGATCGGTTGCAGCAGCTGGACCATCACCAGCGCGACGATCACAGGCCGTACCGGAGCAAGGCTTTCGCTGCGACCGTCGGCGGCGAAGAGGCTGAAGATCGTCGCGATCATGGCGAGGTTGCGGATCATCTCGGCGATGCTTGCCGCATCGTGAGCTGCCCCGAGCATAGCCGACAATCCGCACCACGCCGCGCTGGCCCCGGATGCCGCCATCAGCCCCCTGCGATCGGGCCGGCTGCGCTCGCCATGGCGCCACAGCCAGCCCAGCGCCAGCACGCTAAGCACCGCACCGGCAGTCCAGGCAAGCTGGCCCGCCAGCAGCGCGAGGGCGTGCGCCTCGCTCACCGTGCGCCCTCGGGCCAGAGGATCACCCGCAAGGTCTGGAGCAGGATCACCAGATCGAGGAAGGGCGTGTAGTTCTTGGCGTAGTAGAGGTCGTATTCGAGCTTGCAGCGGCTGTCCTCGACCGAGGCGCCATAGGGGTAGTTTATCTGCGCCCACCCGGTGATGCCGGGCTTCACCATGTGCCGTTCGCCATAGAAGGGGATCTCCTCCTCGAGGCTCTCGACGAAGGAGGGCACTTCAGGTCGCGGGCCCACGAAGCTCATCTCGCCCTTGAGCACGCTCCAGGTCTGGGGGAGCTCGTCGATGCGCACCTTGCGGATGAAGCGGCCGAGGCGGGTGACGCGCGGGTCGTTCTTCTCGGCCCACTTCGCGCCGTCTTTCTCGGCATCGGTGCGCATCGAGCGCAACTTGATGAGCGTGAAGGTCTCTCCGTAGAGGCCGACGCGGGTCTGGCGGAAGAAGGCCGGCCCCTTGCTGTCGAGCTTCACGAGGCCGGCGAAGAGGATGATCAGCGGCAGCGTCAAGGTGAGCAGGATGAGGCTCGCGGCGATGTCGAAGACGCGCTTGGTCGCGCTCGACAGCATCCGGCTGCTCGAGAAGCCGTCGGAGAAGATCAGCCAGGACGGGTTGACGGTGTCGAGGTCCACGCGGCCGGTCTCTCGCTCGATGAAGGACGAGAAGTCGTTGACGTGAACGCCCTTGGTCTTGATGCGCAGGAGGTCGTTCAGGGGCAGCGCGTTGCGGCGCTCCTGGAGGGCGAGCACCACCTCGGAGACCCCGAGATTCTCGACAAAGCGGCCGAGGTCGTGGATCGCGGAACGCGGGATCGCCTCCTCGACCACACGGTTGTCATCGCTCATCGCGATATAGGCGACGATCGCGAAGCCGGTCTCGGGCCGTTCGGCGAGTTCGCGCAGGCGCTGCGCCCGGTCGCCGGCGCCGAGCACCATGACCCGGCGGCGGAAGGCCGAGGAGCCGAGGAAGGAATTGAGCAGCAAGCGGTCGGCGATCAGGACGAGGATCGCGAGCCCCATGGTGTAGAGAAGGGTCGAGCGCCAGAACCAGTCGCTCGGGATCACGAAGTCGATCACCGCCAGAGCGATGATGCCGAGGCTGATCGCGACCAGCACCCGGGCGCCGGCGAACCGTAGCGATCGCAGGGCGTTGGGGCCATAGACCCCGACCGCGATCATCGCCAGCCAGATGACGCTGGCCGTCCCGAACAGCGCAAAGGCGCGGTCGGCGAACGGGGTCGGCGCCATGCCGACCTGATGGGTGCGCCACTGCCACGCGGTCTCGCAGGCGAGCACCAGCAAGCCGAGATCGAGCAGGCCGAGCAGCAGCACGGCGTGCGGGATGTAGTGCTTGAACAGGCGGATCATTGCTGCGGGGGTGTCCGGTCAACCTTGCAAGGCGACCGGCTTACCCGCGAGAAATGAAATGTCGGTAAACTTTACACAGCGCTGGCAGCCGCGGAATTCGGCGGGATGCGAAGGTTAACCTCGCCCTCACTCAAGGAGAGGCGCGCAGCCGCGGCAGCGAGCTTGCGAGGCGCGCGGGCGCGGGGGTCAGGCACTCCGCTCGCCCGCAGCGCAGGCATGGCGTGCCGAGCGGAACGGCATCGGCACGGTCGAGCGACACGCCCCGGGTGTGCGCGAGATCGCCCGCGAAGCGCGCCTCGAGCCCCAGCACGACTGCACGCCTGCCTGCGCACATGACGCCGTCGCCGTCGACCGTGCGGGTGATGGTGAACCAGTGCCGGCTGGCGCCCTCGCCTTCCCCGAAGGTCACGGCCTGGGTGAGCACCGTGCCCGGCCGTTCGAAGGCGGCGAAGGGGATCCAGGCCGGCCAGCGCGCGCCCTCGAGCGGGTGCAGCGCTCCGCTTCCCCCGGCGGTGAACTGCGTGAGCCGCCCTGCGCGGTCGATCACGGCCATGAAGAAGGGCAGGCCCCGCTCGCCCACTCGGCCCAAGGTGGTGAGGCGCTGGGCGACCTGGTCGAAGCTCACCGCAAAGCGGCGTTGCAGGATCGCCAGATCGTAGCCCGTCGCCTCGCACGCACGCAGGAAGCGCCGATACGGCAGCAGCAGCGCGCCCGCGAGGTAGTCCGCAACATGCTCGCGCAGGGCGTCCCGCGCCTCCGTGGTGGCGAGGTTGGCGCCCGCGACCAGCAGTTCGATCCCATCGCGCATCTCGAGCATTCCCACCTGCCGCGCGATTTGGAAACGCCGCGCGGCGCCCGGCAGCATCTCCGAGAGCTGCAACTGCCGGGCGTGAAGGTCGAGACGGTGGACCTGCCCCGGCATGACCTCGGCGGGCAGCACGCGCACTGACAGCTGGTGACGCTCGCGCAGCCTTTCGGAGAGCGCGGCGCTGATTTCCCCGCGCGAGAGGCGCAGCTCGTCGGCGAGGCCTTCCGCGGCGTGGTCGAGATCGGCGAAGTGGTTCTGCCAGCGCTCGACGGCGCGGCGAGCGGCAGCCGCGGCGTCCTCCGCCAGCAAGCCCTCGCCTGATCCGGCGGACAGGCCGCCCGCATCATAGAGCCGCGCGAAGGCGGCCGCGATCTGCGGCGCGGCGGCGAGGAACTCCTGCACTTCCTCGCGGTCGATCCCAAGATCGCCGAAGCGCTTGTCGGCCAGGCGCCGCACCATGCCGTCGAGCCCGCCGATTGCGTCATCCTCGCGCAAGCTGCGCGGATCGAAGTCGAAGCGTTCGATGACCTGCACCAGGACCCGCGCAGACAAAGGCCGCTGGTTGCGTTCGATGAGGTTGAGGTAGGAAGGCGAGATGCCGAGAAGGCTCGCCATTGCGGCTTGGGTGAGGCCCTCGCGCTTGCGCAGGCGACGAAGGGCAGGACCGGCGAGCAGCGTATCGTTCATGACGTCTTGTAAATAAATTCACTGATTGACACAAGAGAGGCGGCAGATGTCCGCCTAGTGACACGATTTCCTGTAAGTTTCACTGTCATGCTGCGCCGCACCACGGCACATCGCCTGCCATCCAAGGCGCGAGTCTCGGGAGGCCCGCGCCGCTCCCCAGGATGGACAGGAGAACGCAATGACCTACCAGAACACCATCGCCCGCATGCGCGACATCGTCACCGCGAACGGGCCCAGCTGGGCTGCGATCGATCCCGAGAGCGCCGCGCGCATGGCGATCCAGAACCGCTTCGCCACCGGCCTCGACATCGCCAAGTACACCGCCAAGATCATGCGCGCCGACATGGCCGCCTATGACGCGGACCCCGCCAAGTACACCCAGTCGCTCGGCTGCTGGCACGGCTTCAGCGCGCAGCAGAAGCTGATCGCGATCAAGAAGCAC
>JBJTSG010000130.1:0-3496 GCA_046076505.1 Erythrobacter sp.
CCATCCCGATCAGCACGCAGGGAACCTGCGTGATTGCCTCAACGTCCTAAAGAGAAGCGGCTAAGGAAGGGTAAAGCCGCCCGCCCGTGGAGCGCGTTCAGGCGATCTTCCGCAGCGCCGGGGCGGCGGAGGCGGGTTCGAAGAAACTGGCGCGGCGGGCGGTCGGCACGAAGCGATCGGTCTGGCCGACCACGGTCTCGCCCGCGCCCAGCATCAGGAAGCCATCGGGCATCACCGCGCTCGCCAGCCGTTCGAAGGCGGCAGTGCGGGTGGGGCGGTCGAAATAGAGCAGCACGTTGCGGCACAGCACCAGATCAAACGGCATCCGCCCCGGGTGCGGGCCCAGCACATTGGCCTGGGCAAAGCGCACCATCCGCCGCACGCCATCATGGACCTGCCAGCCGCTCGGGGTTTCGTCGAAATGGCGCAGCATCTGGGTGACGCCCAGCCCGCGCTGCACTTCGAACTGGCTGTAGAGCCCGCTGCGCGCCGCTGCGATCGCGCGGTGCGAGACATCGGTGCCCAGAATGTCGATCGTCCAGCCCTGCCAGCGTTCGGCCTGTTCGGCAAACAGCATCGCGAGCGAATAGACTTCCTGCCCGGTCGAACAGCCTGCCGACCAGATCGACAGGCGGCGCACGTCGCGGCGACGGTGGGCGAGCTCGGGCAGGATTTCGCCCGGCAGCTGATCGAAGGTCGGCTTGTCGCGGAAGAAATAGGTCTCGTTGTTGAGCAGCGCCTCGACCACCTCCTGCGCGAGGTCCGGGCAGTCCGGCGGCGGCGCGGCGAGCAGGCAGACGAGCTGGTCGACGTTGGAGATGCCTTGCTGGCGGAAGATCCCCGCCAGCGCCGAGCCGACGCGCCAGCGCCGGCTTTCGGTGAGATGCTGGCCGGTGCGCGCCTCGAGCAGGTCGGCGATGATCTGGTGGGAGGCCTCGGAACCCTCGATCATGGGCGTGCCGCCGGGGCCGAGGCGTGGGCCATGACTGCATCGCCGAGCCGTTCGGGGCTGGCGATCATGCTCGCCAGCCCGGCGCGCGCGACCGCGCCCGGCATTCCCCACACCGCGCTCGAATCCGCGTCCTGCGCGAGAATCGTGCCTCCGGCCTCGACCAGTGCGCGTGCGCCGATCGCGCCGTCGCGGCCCATGCCCGAAAGGATCACGCCGAGGGCCCGGCCCTCGCACGCCGCAGCGAGGCTCTCGAGCATCGGGTCCACCGAGGGCAGGCAGCCACTCGGCGCGGGCGCGGCGGAGACCTCGACGACGAGGCCCAAGGCGCCCTTGCGCTTGACGACGATATGACCGTGCCCCGGCGCGATCATGATCCGCCCAGGGGTCAGCACGAGGCCGTCGGCGGCGATCTCGGCGGGGCGGCCACAGGCGGTCTCGACCTGGCGGGCGAAGACCGGGATGAAGGAGGCGGGCAGGTGCTGGGTCACCAGCAGCGGCACGGCAAAGTCGCGCGGCAGCTGGCGCAGCAGCAGTCCGAGGGCGTGAATGCCGCCGGTCGAGGCGCCGATCGCGACCGCTTCGGGCCGCCGGAAGCGCGCGGCGAGGCCGGGGCGGGCGAAGGAGGGTTCGGGCCGCTCCGGCGCAGGCAGGGCCGCCGCCTCGCCCTCCGGCTGGCGGGTGCCAAGCGCGCGGATCTTGCCAAGGAGCTGGGTGCGATAGTCCTCGGTGAAGCCCCCGGGGCGCGGCTTCGCGAGCGTGTCGGCGGCACCCATCTGGAGCGCGGTCAGCGTGTGTTCGGCCCCGTCCATGGTCAGCGAGGAGACCACCAGCACCTGCGGGTGGCCCGGCGTCGCGAGGATCTGCGGCAGCGCGCCCAATCCGCCGATCCCCGGCATCTCGAGATCGAGCAGCACCACGTCGGCGGGCGTCTGGGCGAGCTGTGCGAGCGCGCCTTCCGCGCTCGAGGCGGTGCCGACGATCATCAGCGCGGGGTCGCTTTCGACCATGCGCTTGAAGATGGTGCGGACGGTCAGCGAATCGTCGACCACCATGACCCGGATCGCCGCCCCCGCGCCGGCATGGGCGAAGGGCCGCCGGGCACTAGGGGCACGCGGGACGAGGGCGGGGCGGTTCACGCAAACCCGACGAGCTGCAGCTTGATCTGCAGCGTCTCATGGTCAAAGGGCTTCATCACGTATTCGTCCGCCCCGGCCTGGATCGCCTGGCGGATGTGCGCGACGTCATTCTCGGTGGTGCAGAACACCACCTTGGGCCGGTCGCCGCCCGGGCGCTGGCGCAGGTGGACGAGGAACTCGATCCCCGTCATCACAGGCATGTTCCAGTCAAGCAGCACCACGTCCGGCATCGCCGCCTCGCACGCGTCGAGGGCGAGCTTACCGTTCTCGGCCTCCTCGACCGCGAATCCGAGCGTCTCGAGGATATGCCTCGAGACCTTCCGGATCACGCGGGAATCATCGACGATCAGGCACGTTTTCATGGGACATCCTGCGCTTGGGCCGCGCCCAAGATGGGTCCGATTGGTAAGGATTGGATTAAGCTGCCGTTTCCATTTCTCGGATTGAGCCGTCCGGTCCGGCGATCAGCGCCGGAAGATCGACGAGCAGTGCAGGGCCGGCCATCGTCTCGACCATGCCGCTCGCGATGCGCGACCATTCGGGGCCGAATCCGCCCGGCACATGCCCTGCATCGCTCGCCGCAGTGGTGATGTCCTCGATCACGTCGACGAGCAAGGCGTAGGAGTGTCCGCCTTCCGCAACCACGATCGCACGGTGGTCGGTCGCCCACTGCGCGACGGGCAGTCCGATCGCACGGCGGCAATCGATCACGGTCAGCGCCTGGCTCCTGAGCGCGGTGATGCCGGCGATCCATGCCGGCGCGCGCGGGATCGGGGTGACGGTGCCGATCTCGATCACCGATTTGACGTCGAGCGCGCTGAAGGCGCAGGCGCGGCCCGCGATGCGGGCGACGACGAGCAGTTCGCCGATCATGCGGCGCCTCCCTTGCGCGCGGTGGCGAGGGCGGCGAGCAGCCCCTCGCGGTCGTAGCGGTAGATGGTGCCCGATGCGGGCGGCGCATCGGGCTGGTCGCGCAGGCGGATCACCTTGTCAGGCAGCGGGCGGCCGAGCGCCTCGGCGGCCTCGTAGACGTCCTCGAAGAGGATGCCGAGCGTGTCCGCCCCCGCCTCGCTGGCGGGAACGATGTCATAGCCCGCGCCCGCCACAAGCGGGGCGAGGATTGTGCGTGCCCATTCGCCCTCGGGCAGTACCGCGCGCGGGCGATGCGCCGCCTGCGGGGCCTCACCGTGGGCCGCGAACAGCGCATGGGCGTCAATCAGCGTCACCGGCTGGCCGGCGACGAGGGTGATCGCCTCGACGAAGGGGTCTTCCGGCACGGGGCGCAGCGCCTCGGAAAGTTCGACCGCGTCCTCGACCTCGCGCACCGCGTAGAGCAGCTCGCACCCGCCGTCAGAAAGGCGCAGCAGGCGGATCTTGGCCTGGGCAAGCGGCGCATCGGGCAGGCCGA
>JBJTSG010000131.1:0-8849 GCA_046076505.1 Erythrobacter sp.
TGCCCGTGCAAGCGTACGCTGGTTCGAATCCAGCCCTGTCCACCACTTCCTTCCTGCGCCGTTTCGCGTGAAAGAAGCCTCTCGGGCTACCCTTGGCGGGGGCTCGCGGGGGCGTGACGTCCGCTTGATGGGGGTTTGGCGAGCTCTTGGCCTGCCTTCATCGCCGCCCGACCAAAACCGCCCGCACCGCGGGAGGGCGCGGTGCGGGCGGCGGTGCCGACGATGCGACCCGTCGGGCTTCCGGTGTCAGGCTGCCAGCTTCGCCGGCTGCTGGTCGGCCCACTTGAGGCCGGGCAGGTAGCGGGCATCGACCTTGCCGTCCTTGAGGGCGAAGAGGTGGAGCCAGCCATTGTCGAACAGCGCGCGCACGCCGGGGTGCTTGTCGAGGATCGCGATCATCTCCTCGCGCGGGGCCTCGATCATTACCGAGAGGCGCAGCGGCTCGTGCTGGAGGCCGTCGCCGTCGTGGACCGCCTGCCAGGGCAGGCCGGGGCGCAGCTTGCCGCCGTTGCCTTCGACCACGCCGATGCCGCCCACCACGTTGTGGATCAGCTTGTTGCCGCCGCCGAACATCTCGGGCGCGACGCTGGAGCCGTAGTATTGGAGGCTGATCCAGCTTGCCACCACCACCGGTGCGGTGATGATGAGTTCGAGCGTCCCGAAGCCTGCATCCGCCTGCCAGTCGTAGGAATGGAGGAAGGCGCGCCCGCCGAGGTCGCGGCCCGCGGTCGCGGCGCGCGGGGCGGCGATGAAGGCGGCGCAGCCGGCGAGGCCCCATTCCGGGCGGATCTCGGCCCAGTTCTGGGCGCGCGCGGGGATGCTCTCGCCCGAAGCGCCCGGCATCCTGAGAGCACGCTCGGCCCGCGCGATCTTCGCCGCCTGGGCGAGCTGCCCACGCACCCTGGCGAGGTCGCCCGAGCGCGAGGCGGGCAGGCCGTCCTCGTAGATGGTGATCGCATCGGTGGTGGTGTCGTGGAGGCCTGCGACAAACAGCACGTCATCGGCCACCTCGACCCCGCGCGAGGGCAGGCCGGCGCGGGTTTCGGGGTCGTTGAGCAGGATCGCCAGCAGCCGCGCAGAAACCTCGCCGGTATAGCCGCCGCAAGCGCCGCAGTGGTAGGCGCTCTCGTGCGGGTTGTTGGTGACGTTGCCGCCATGGCCGAGCAGCAGCACGATCTCGCCGTGGCCCTTGGTGAGGCTCATCGCCTTGAGCACCGCGGCGCCGGTATCGGCCTTGGCCTCCGCGCTCATGCCGCCGACGACTTCAGGCGCGGGCTCGGCCTTGGCCTTGGGGGTGAAGCCCAACGCCGACTTCACGAGCTTGACCGCATAGACCGGCCCCGCCGCCGCGACGAAGGCGAAAGAGGAGACGGCGGCCTGGCGGAAGCGGCCCCACGCCCGCTGCCCACGGGCCTTGATGCGGTCGGCCTGGTCCTTGGCGGGGTCGCCCATGCTGGTGGTGTTGACCGCCGGGTTGAGCAGCACCGGCAGGCGTGCTTCGAGGATGTCCGAACCGTGCGCGTGGTGCGCGAGCGGCAGGCCGAAGAAGCCGGCAAAGCCGATCGTCGCGATCCCGCTGTCGACGCTCTCCAATGCACGGCGGAACACTTCCGAACGCACGTCGATGCAGAAGGCGGCCTGGAGGAAGGGCCGCGCCTCACCGGCGGGCTTGGCACCGTCGAGCGCTGCGGCGAGGCGGCGCTGGTGGCCGCGGTCGGCCGCGTCCTGGAGGATCGCAAGGGCGACGTCCTGAGCGCTCGGCGCGATCGGCTGCGCGTGGGCCTCGACGATCCTCGCCCAGCGGTCGGCGATCTCGGGGGCGATGCCGAGCAGCGCCTCGTCCCAGATCAGCCGGATCGCGAGGAGGTCCATCAGCGTGCGGTCGCTGCCGCCGGTGAGCTCGGCCTGCCACAGGATCCAGCGCGCGTGCTGTGCCCAGCCGCCAAGGCTCATCGCGAGGCGGTGGAAGGCGGTCGGCGCGGCGGCGTCGGTGATGCCCAGCGCGTCGGCGGCGGTGAAGATCGCGCGCTCGGTGGTGTCGGGCGCGGCGGCGACATGGGCGCAGAAGCCCTCGAGACCGGCGATCTCGGGGGTGAGGTCATGCATCGCCCAAGCGCGCCAGGCGGCGAAGGCCTCGGCGCCCGGAGCCGGCGACCACAGCGCCTGGCCGCGGTCGAAGTGGCCCGCGGCCCACAGGCCGATGCAGCGGTCGACAACCGCCGGCCAGTCGATCCCGGTCGCTTCCGCCGCAAGGTCGGCGACGGTCGGCAGCGCGCGCGGGGAAGGGCCGTCGCCGAGGCTCGCGGCGAGTTCCTTCAGTGCGGCGGTGCTTGCAGGCTTCAGGGGCGATCCGCAGGCGGCGAGCGCCTCGGCGAGGTCGTCCTCGGTGATCGTCCCCTCGGCAATCGCGGCGGCGTATTCGCTGCCCTTGCGGGTCAGGCGGATCCCCGCGACCCGGGCCAGGCGCGCGGCGGCGGTGGCGAGGTCCTCCTCGGTCTGGCCGAGGAAAGGGTTTACCGCGACGGTGGCGTCGAGCGGGAAGGCGGGCGGGATCGCGCGGCCGGCGGCTTCGGCGGCCTCGAGCATCGCCGAGAAGCGGGCCGGGGCGATGTTGGCATTGTTCATGAGCATCGTGGGTCTCCGTGTCTGGGGCGAGGGATCAGCGCGCGGTCTTGGTGCGGAAGCCGCCGATCCAGCGATCGAGGAGGGCATTGAGGTAGAGGCCGTTGGCGAGGTGGACGCGCAGGCCCGCGGTCGCCGGGTGGTGGGCCCACAGCGGGAAGAGCGCCTGGGCAAAGGCGACGAGGCCGAAGCTCGCCACCGCGACCACGATCAGCGCCCATTCCAGCGCGCCCGGAACCGGGGCGGCGGGCAGGATCGGGCCGTAGACCTTCGCGGCGATCGCCTGGAAGGTGAAGTAGCCCACCGCGGCGGAGAGCGCGGCGGTGATGGTGCGGGTGGTGAGCGCCGCCGGGGCGCGGCCCGCGAGGCCCTGGGCGACAAGGTAGGCGACGCCGAAGATCAGGATCGCACCCAGAGCGAGGGCCTGCGGGCTCTTGGGGCCGAGGGCGAATGTGAAGGCGGTCGCGATCGCGGCGAAGATGCCGAGTGCGAGGGCGAAGCTCTTGATGACCGCGCCGACGCTCGGGACCGCGACGGGACCGGGGCGGCGGATGTTCGACACCTCGGTGACCGCAGTGCCCGAGGAGAGGAAGGCGTGGGCCTTGTAGAGCGAGTGGGCGATGATGTGGAGCAGCGCGAGGGTCCACAGGCCAAGGCCGCACTGGAGCAGCATGAAGCCCATCTGCGAGACGGTCGACCATGCGAGCGCGGTCTTGATCGCGCTCTGGGTGAGCATCACCGCGGCGCCGAACAGGGCGGTGAAGCCGCCGATCATGACCAGCGCGGCCATCGCGCCGGTGCTCTGCTGAACGAGGCCGGCGGCGGTGATGAGCAGGACGCCGCCCGAGTTGATGATCCCGGCGTGGAGCAGTGCGGAGACGGGGGTGGGGGCCTCCATCACCTCGGTCAGCCAGCCGTGCAGCGGGAAGGCGGCGGTCTTGAGGGCAGCGGCGACGACGATCGCGGCGACGGCGAGGGTGCCGGCAAGGCCGAGGCCGGTGGCGGCGGCGGTGGCGGTCAGCGCGGCGATATCAAGCGTGCCGAAAGCGCTGAACAGCAGACCGGCGGCAAAGGCCAGCATCACGTCGCCGGCGTGCCAGACGCGGGCGAACTTGGTCGCGGCGCGCCGGGCTTCGGCGCGGTCGGGGTAGAAGAGGAGCAGGCGCTTCAGCGTCAGCCCGACGATGAAGGTGGCGACGATCAGGGTCGGGAGGGTCGCCGCCTGGACGAACACCAGCACCGCGGCGAGGGTGGTGAGCATCAGCCCGTGGAACGCACCCTCGCGCGCCTCGCCGTCAAGATAGGTGCGGCTGTAGCGCATCACGATCCAGCCGATGAAGCCGACGAGGGTGGCCATGCTGGCGGCGACGAGGTCGGAGCGCAGGGCGAGGGCGAAGGGGCCTTCGATCAGCGAAAGGCCCGGGTAGGAATCCATGGCGGTCTGAACGAGGCCGACGATCGTGAGGCCGAGGGCGGCAAAGGCCGAGAGCTCCGACAACATCGGCAGGCTGCCCGGGCGCTTGCCGGGGCGCAGCATCGCGAAGAGGATGGCTGGCACCAGTGCCAAGGGAGCGATCATCGTTTCGGTGATGGCGTCAGGCATGAAGGGGCACTCCGGCAGGGGTGAAACGTATATGTGCCGGATAGGGACTGGACGAATTGAAAGAAAATACATATTTTGTCGCCATTCGTTCGCTCAGAAAGAACGATTGATCGGGACGACAGCCCTTGGCGAGCCTCAATCTCCACCACCTGCGCCTGTTCCGCGCTGTCGCGCGCGAAGGTACGTTGACCGCTGCGGCGAAGGCGCTCCATATCTCGCAGAGCGCCGTCTCGACCCAGATCAAGGCATTGGAGGCGGACCTCGGTCACGACCTCTTCGAGCGGCGCGGGCGCAACCTCGTGCTGACCGAGGCGGGGCGGATCGCGCTCGATTATGCCGAGCAGATCTTCCGCGCCTCCGAACAGCTCACCGCGACCTTCCGCGCGGTCGGCGGGCAGAGGAAGGTGCTCAGGATCGGCGCGCTCGCCACCCTGTCGCGCAATTTCCAGATGGGCTTCCTCGCGCCGCTTCTGGGCCGCGATGATGTCGAGGTGGTGCTGCGCTCTGGCACCCAAGCCTCACTGCTGCGGGCATTGGACGCGCTGAGGATCGATGTTCTCCTCACCAATCAGATCCCCGCGCGCGATGCGGCGAGCCCCTATCTGGTGCGGCGCATTGCCGAGCAGCCCGTCAGCCTCGTAGGCGCGCGCTCGCGGCTGGCGCTGGCAGCGCGCGGGCTCCCGGCGCTGCTGGCCGAGGCGCCGCTGCTGCTCCCCACCCCCGAAACCGCGATGCGCGCGGGCTTTGACGCGATGGTCGAGGGGCTCGGCGTCGTGCCCCGCATCGCGGCCGAGGCCGACGACATGGCGATGCTCCGCCTCCTCGCGCGATCGGACGCAGGCGTTGCGGTGATCCCCCCGATCGTCGTGCGCGACGAACTGGCGGGCGGGGTGCTCTACGAGCTCGCCCAGCTACCGGGCATCACCGAGGAATTCCACGCCGTCACCATCGCGCGCACTTTCCCCAATCCGCTGCTGCGCGAGGTGCTCGATGCGGCGCCCGAGGCGGCCGGGCTGGACGCCTGAGGCTTGCGGTCCGCGGGGGCGCTGGCTAAGGCCGCGCACCCGTTTTGCATGATGCAGGAATCGCAAGTCCTCATGACCGCCCCCCTCACCGGCCGCCCCGTCATTTCCTCGACCGGGCTCTTCACCCCGCCCGAGAGCATCACCAACGAGGAACTGGTCGCGAGCTTCAACGCCTTCGTTGATCGGCACAATGCTGCCAACCCGCACGCCGAGCCGCTGGCCTATTCCTCGGTCGAATTCATCGAGAAGGCGAGCGGCATCAAGGCGCGCCATGTGATGAGCAAGGCAGCGATCCTCGATCCCGACACCATGTGCCCTCGCCTGCCCGAACGCGCCAACGACGAGCTTTCGGCAATGGCCGAGATCGGCGTTGCCGCCGCGCGCCAGGCGCTTGAGCGGGCCGGGCGCTCGCCTGCGGACGTCGATGCGGTGCTGTGCGCCGCCTCGAACATGCAGCGGCCCTATCCGGCGATGGCGATCGAAATCCAGCAGGCGCTGGGGATCGACGGCTTCGGGTTCGACATGAACGTTGCCTGCTCCTCGGCGACCTTCGGCATCCAGACCGCGGCCGATTACATCCGTGCGGGCAACGCGAAGAGCGTGCTGGTGGTGAGCCCCGAAATCACCTCGGGCCACCTCAACTGGCGCGACCGCGACAGCCACTTCATTTTCGGTGACGTGGCGACCGCCGTGCTGGTCGAAGACGCGGCCATCGCGCCTGCCGCCCACTGGGAAATCCTCGGAACCAAGCTGAAGACGGTGTTCTCGAACAACATCCGCAACAATTTCGGCTTCTTGAACCGCGCCCATCCGGAGAGCACCGGGGCCGCGGACAAGCTCTTCGTCCAGGAGGGTCGCAAGGTCTTCAAGGAAGTCGTGCCGATGGTCGCGCAGATGATCCTCGACGAGGCCGCGCGATTGGGGATCGACCCCGAAGGCCTGCGCCGGCTGTGGCTGCATCAGGCCAACGCGGGGATGAACCGGCTGATCGCGCACAAGGTGCTCGGTCATGAGGCGAACGAGGACGAAAGCCCGACCGTGCTCGACACCTACGGCAACACCTCGAGCGCGGGCTCGATCATCGCCTTCCACAAGCACAGCGACGACCTCGCGGCGGGTGACACGGGCCTCATCTGCTCCTTCGGGGCGGGCTATTCGGCGGGCACGGTGTTCGTGCGCAAGGTCGCCTGACGCCGCCGAAGCGGGGCTCA
Source organism: Erythrobacter sp. (assembly GCA_046076505.1). Classification (GTDB taxonomy): domain Bacteria; phylum Pseudomonadota; class Alphaproteobacteria; order Sphingomonadales; family Sphingomonadaceae; genus Erythrobacter. The sequence goes on from JBJTSG010000131.1 coordinate 6,462, forward strand.
CGCTCGCCGACCTGCCTTGCGGCCATGCGGCACCGTCCCTAGAAGCGATCCGATGGCAGGCGAAATCCTCGACAACAAGGGCCGCGGCGAGGCCGGCTGGCACTGGCCCGCGATCCACCCCGAAGGTCGCCGCTTCGGCCTGATCGCGGCCGGCATAAGCCTGTTCCTGCTGCTGGTGCTCGGCTGGGATGTGCTCGGCTGGCTGTCGCTGCTCGCCTCCGCCGGCGTCTTCGCCTTCTTCCGCGACCCCGAGCGCGTGGTGCCGCAGGCCGACAACCTGATCCTCGCGCCCGCCGACGGGATCGTCACCGGCATCGTCGCCAGCGAGCCGCCCATCGAACTGCAGATCGAGGACGGTTCGGGCCATGCGGGGCTCCCCGCCGGGCCCGTGACCCGCGTGTCGATCTTCCTCAGCATCTTCGATGTGCACATCAACCGCACGCCCGTCGGCGGGACGGTCAGGCGCTTGGTCTATATCCCCGGCCGCTTCCTCAGCGCCGAGCTCGACAAGGCGAGCGAGGAGAACGAGCGCCAGCATATCCTCGTCGAGCGGACCGACGGGTTGCGCATCGGCTTCACCCAGATCGCCGGGCTGGTGGCGCGGCGGATCGTGCCTTTCGTCAAGCCCGGCGACATCCTCGCCAAGGGGCAGCGGGTCGGCCTCATCCGCTTCGGCAGCCGGGTCGACGTGTTCCTGCCGGCCGGCACGGACCCGGCGGTGATGATCGGCCAGCGGGTGATCGCGGGCGAGACCGTCATCGCCGAGATCGGCGAGCGCCGGCTGATCGAGGGCATCGCGCAATGAGCCGCCCGCCGCTGCGCCCCGTCACGACGCCCCGCCCGCGGGGACCGCGCAAGCTTCCCGGCGCGCGCTTCCTGCCGGCCCGGCTCGGCCCCAAGGCGGCCGAGGACGAGGACGAGACGGAAGGCCGCGAGGCGACCGCGCGCAGCCTGTCGCTGCGCGCGATGTTGCCCAACGCGATCACTGCCGCGGCGTTGTGTTCGGGCCTCACGGGTATCCGCTTCGCGACCGAGGCGCAGTGGACCACCGCAATCGCGCTGGTGGTGCTTGCCGGGGTGCTCGACGGGATCGATGGCCGGGTGGCGCGGCTGCGCAATGCCCAGTTACGGTTCGGCGCAGAGCTGCACAGCCTTGCGGATTCGCTGTCCTTCGGCGTCGCGCCGGCGCTGATCCTGTTCATGTGGTCGCTCGAGGGCTGGCCGACCTTCGGCTGGTTCGCCGCACTCGCCTTCGCGATCTGCTGCGCGCTGCGCCTCGCGCGCTTCAACGCGCGCATCGACCTCGACGACCAGCCGCACAAGTCGGCAGGCTTTCTCACCGGCGTTCCCGCGCCGGTCGGGGCGGGGCTCGCCTTCCTGCCTTTCTACCTGTGGCAGGAAACCGGCATCGCGCTGTTCCGCGATCCGATCCTGATGACCGGGTGGCTGACGCTGATCGCGATCCTGATGATCTCGAACATGGCGACCCTGAGCTGGGCCTCGCTGCGACCGCGCCGGTCGATCCGCCTGCCGCTGATCGCCTTCATCGGTCTCGCCTTCGCGGCGCTGATCCTCGAGCCGTGGTGGACGCTCGCGGCGATCTGTGGCGGCTATCTTGCGCTGATGCCCTGGGGGCTCGTCAAGTACGGGCGGATCAAGCGGCGGCGCCGGCTCGACGCGGCAGCGGCGCAAGGCGCCCCGGACGCCGCGTAGCGAAGGCGCGGCGCGGCTCGACATAGGCCGCGCGGCGCAGGCTCATCCCGCGCGCGGAGGCCTGGAGCGCGATCCCGGCCCGCAGCACCTCGCCCTCGCGCATCAGCCGCTCCCACGCGCCGTGCGCCTCGCGCAGGCTGTGGGTGATGACCAGCACTGCGAGCAGGCCGGCGGAGGCGAACAGGAGAGTGATGGCGGCGCTGATCATGGCGAGGTCCCCTTGGTGTGAATCGGTGTGTTCGATGTTTGTTCCTTCCGCCTTGTTCCCTACCTGTTCCAGCCTGTCAAGCGCGATCGTGACCGCTCTGCTCCCGATTTCTCCTTGGTCGGGCGATTCAGGACTGGATTTCCCCCGCGACCGCCGCTAAGGGCGCGCACGCTCCGGCACGGGCATGAGGCTCGGGCATGGGGCAATTCACATGGAAGGCGCACATACCGGTGCCGCAGGCGGGAGCTCCGCCTGACGCGGTTCCTGCCTTCCAGAGGACCAACCGGAAAGGAAAGACCTATGGCGGCTCCCGTCGTCACCATGCAAGCATTGATCGAGGCCGGCGCACACTTCGGCCACCAGACCCACCGCTGGAACCCGCGGATGAAGCCGTACATCTTCGGCGCGCGCAACGGGGTTCACATCATCGACCTGTCGCAGACCGTGCCGCTCTTCGCGCGCGCGCT
>JBJTSG010000132.1:0-4757 GCA_046076505.1 Erythrobacter sp.
CAGGCGCGGGCGATCCTCGCTCGTGCCCTCGACGCGGAAGCGAACGAGGTCGCCGAACGGGCGTTTCAGCACTGTCGACTGCACCACCGCGTGCGGCTCGCCGCCGATCTGCACTGTCTCGATGCCGAATTCGGGCTTGCCGTAATGCGCGGTGGCATGGGCGAAGACGTCGAGCGCGCTCGCCGCGAGCGGCCCCATGCCGAACTGCGAGAGCGGATTGACGGGGTTCGACAGCATCCCCGCGCCGATCGAGGCAAGCGCGCTGGCGCTGTTCATCCAGCTGCGCTGGAGCTCATAGGCATGATAAAGCATCGGTTTCCTTCATGCGACGAACGTTCCGGCGCCTTATCCCGTGGCACCTTGTCGGCACGATGCGCCTTCGCGCGTTGTTGTGCAATGCACAATCGCGCAAGGCGCCCCGCCCCCGGCCGAAGGCCTTACGGTTTTTACACGTGATCTTCGGCGCTCAAGGGTCTAGAGGGCGGCGGTTATGCATGGCGATACCCCCGCGCGCGAGCCTGTTGGCAGTCCCGATGACGACACCCCGGACGGTGCCCCCGTCGTGCTGACCGAAACCGCCGCCGAGCCCGCGCCCAAGTCGCGCAGCCTCGCGCCGCTCAGGATGGTGTTCGGCACCGCGGTGCAATACCCGCGCGAGATCGCGCTGGCGCTGATCGCGCTGGTCATCACCTCGGCAGCGACGCTGGCGATCCCCTACCGCTTCAAGGTGATCATCGACGAGGCCTTCTCGGGCCGGGCCAATCCCGAGCAGATCGGCCACGCCTTCGAATACCTGCTGATGATCGTCCTGATCCTCGGCCTCGGCACGGCGCTCAGGTTCTACTTCGTCAGCTGGCTCGGCGAGCGCGTGGTCGCCGACATCCGCCTGAAGGTGCAGCAGAACCTGCTGCGCCTCTCGCCCGGCTTCTACGAGGTGAACTCCCCCAAGGAAATCTCGAGCCGCATGACGAGCGACACCGCGATCATCGAGAACGTGGTCGGCACCACCGTCTCGGTCGCCTTGCGCAACACCCTGACAGGCATCGGCGGCATCGCTTTCCTCGTCTTCCTCGCACCGCAGCTGACGCTCGGCCTGCTGATCGGCATTCCGCTGGTGGTGATCCCGATCGTCTTCTTCGGCCGCAAGATCCGCAACGTCTCGCGCACCAGCCAGGACCGCATCGCCGACGTGGGCGCCTATGTCACCGAAGTGCTCTCGGCGATGAAGATCGTGCAGAGCTTCGGCCAGGAACGCCGCGAGGGCGAGCGCTTTTCGGCGGTGGTCGAGAGCACCTTCGCCACCGCCAAGCGCCGCATCTTCCTGCGCGCGGCGATGACGACACTCGTGATCCTGCTGGTGTTCGGCGGCATCGTGCTGGTGATGTGGCGCGGCGCGCTCGCCGTGGCGGCGGGCGAGATCAGCGGCGGCACCATCGCCGCCTTCGTGCTGACCGGCGGCCTCGTCGCGGGCGCGCTGGGCTCACTCACCGAGGTCTATGGCGATCTGCTGCGCGGCGCGGGCGCGGCGAGCCGGCTTGCCGAGCTCCCCGAAGCGCGACCCGAGATCGCGCCCCCCGCGCGGCCCGAGCGCCTGCCGGTCCCGGCGCGCGGCAGCCTCTCCTTCCGCAACGTGACCTTCCGCTATCCGGCCCGCCCCGAAACCGCCGCGCTCCGCGACTTCACGCTTGAGATCGAGCCGGGCGAGACCGTCGCCATCGTCGGTCCCTCGGGCGCGGGCAAGTCGACGATCTTCCAGCTGGTCGAGCGGTTCTACGATCCGCAGGCGGGCACGATCCGTTTGGACGGCGTCCCGCTCACCAGCGCCGACCCGGCCGAGATCCGCGCGCGCATCGCGCTGGTGCCGCAGGACGGGGTGCTGTTCAGCGCCAATGCCCGCGACAACCTGCGCTACGGCAAGTGGGACGCGAGCGACGAGGACATCTGGCAGGCCGCCCGCGCCGCCAACGCGGAGACCTTCCTGCGCGCGCTCCCCAACGGGCTCGACACCTATCTCGGCGAGGGCGGCACCCAGCTTTCGGGCGGGCAGCAGCAACGCGTCGCCATCGCCCGCGCCCTCCTTCGCGACGCACCGATCCTGCTCCTCGACGAGGCGACCAGCGCGCTGGACGCCGAGAGCGAGCAGCTCGTCCAGCAGGCATTGGACGGGCTGATGAAGGACCGCACCACGCTGGTCATCGCCCACCGCCTCGCCACGGTGCGCGCCGCCGACCGGATCGGGGTGCGCGACGAAGGCCGGATCCTCGAACAGGGCACCCACGAGGCGCTGACCAAGGCGGGCGGGCTCTATGCGCGCCTCGCGAGACTGCAATTCGCCGCCGACGCGGCGTGATTGTCGCGGTTCGCTAGCGCAAGCCGGTCTGCGTCGTGCGCCAGCACGACCGCGAACAAAATCGACAAACCGCGCCCCGGTTCGACGAAGCGCAACCCTTTGCGCTGTGCGGCGTTAATGTGACAGCCCGGATAACCCATCCGTACCACAGGGACCCACACGCTCATGCTCCACAAGACTGCTGCCCTTCTCGGGGCAAGCCTCCTCGCGCTGGCGACGCCCGCCTTCGCCGAGGACGCCCACGATCACGCCGCCGAACTCGACGCGCTGGCCCAGGCGAGCGCCGCTGCCGCTCCCGATGCCGCGCCCCTGCCCACCATCAACTTCGGCAAGTGGGGCTTCGACCCCTCGGGAATCGACACGTCGATCAAGCCGGGCGACGACTTCAACGCCTATGCCAACAAGAAGTGGATCGACGCGAACCCGCTGCCGGGCGACTTCAGCCGCATCGGCGCCTTCGTACTGCTCGGAGAGAAGAGCATCGCGGACGTCAGGAAGCTGATGGACGAGCTCGCCGCCAAGGATCCCGCGAGCCTTTCGGGTGACGAGAAGCGCATCCTCGATGCCTACCGCACCTATCTCGACACGAACGCGATCGAGGCGGCGGGTCTCGCCCCGGCGCAGCCCTATCTCGAGCGCATCAAGGGCGCGAAGAGCCTCGAGGATCTCGCCATGCTGTGGGCCGAGCCGGGCTTTGCCAGCCCGATCGGCGCCGGCGTCACCATCGATTCCAAGCAGCCCGATCGCTACATCGCGAGCGTCGGCTTCGGCGGCCTCGGCCTCCCCGACCGCGACTACTATCTCGACACCACCGAGAAAGGGAAGGCGATCCAGGCCAAGTACAAGGCCTACCTGACCTTCCTGCTCGGCGAGGCCGGCTATGCCGATGCCGCCGGCATGGCCGAGAAGGTCTACGCCTTCGAGGACACCAATGCCCGCACCGTCCAGTGGGACCGCGCGGTGCGCCGCAACCGTGACCTCACCTACAACCTCCTCACCGAGGACGAGCTGGCCGCGATCAGCGCCAAGGTGCCGGTCAAGGCGATGCTGGCAAAGGTCGGCATCGAGAAGAGCCCCGGCTTCGTCGTCAGCCTGATGCCGCCGACGCCTGAAGAGATCGCGCAGTACAAGCTCGACGCCGCGACCCTTGCCAAGATCGGCTCGGGCCAGCCTGGCATGTTCAAGCTCGTCTCCGACACGCCCGTCGAGGTGCTGCAGGCGTGGATGGTCAAGGAGTTCCTCAACGCCAACGCGGCGGTGCTGCCGAAGCGTTTCGACGATGCGCAGTTCGGCTTCTACGGCCAGACCCTCCAGGGCACCCCGCAGCAGCGCCCGCGCTGGAAGCGTGCGATCCGCGAAACCGAAGGCCTGATCGGGGAGCTGGTCGGCAAGGAATACGTCGCCCGCTACTTCCCGCCCGAAAGCAAGGTGGCGATGGACGAACTGGTGGCGAACCTGCGCACCGCGCTCGGCCAGTCGATCGACGAGATCAAGTGGATGGGCCCCGAGACCAAGGCCCAGGCCCACGCCAAGCTCAACACCTTCGACCCCAAGATCGGCTACCGCCCGAACCTCGAGACCTATGAGGGCCTCGCGATCACCCCGGGCAATCCCATCGCCAACCGCATGGCGGCGGCCAAGTGGCAGCTCGCCGACAACGTCGGCAAGCTCGGCCAGCCGATCGACCGCACCGAGTGGGGCATGCTGCCGCAGACGGTGAACGCCTACTACAACTCGACCAAGAACGAGATCGTGTTCCCGGCGGGCATCCTCCAGCAGCCGTTCTTCTCGCTGACCAACGACATTGCGGTCAACTACGGCGCGATCGGCGGGGTGATCGGCCACGAGATGGGCCACGGGTTCGACGACCAGGGCTCGAAGTCCGACGCCAGCGGCGCGCTGCGCAACTGGTGGACCGACGCCGACCGCAAGAACTTCGACGCCCTCACCGATCGTCTCGTGGCGCAGTACAACCAGTTCTGCCCGCTCGACGAGGGCAAGACCTGCGTCAACGGCCGCCTTACGCTGGGCGAGAATATTGGCGACGTCGGCGGGATCTCGATGGCCTACCGCGCCTACAAGCTCGCCACCAAGGGCAAGAAGGTGCCGGTGATCGACGGCCTCAGCGGCGACCAGCGCTTCTTCCTCGCCTGGGCGCAGGTGTGGCGCGCGACCCAGCGCGAGGAAAGCAACCGCAACCGGCTGCGCACCGATCCGCACAGCCCCGAGGAGTACCGCGTCAACGGCGTCGTCCGGAACATCGACGAATGGTACAAGGCCTTCAACGTCAAGCCCGGCGACAAGATGTACCTCCCGCCCGAGCAGCGCGTGCGCATCTGGTAAGCCATCAAGAAGGCCCGCTCCCCACAAAGGAGCGGGCCTTTCGTTTTCACAGGCAACATTTCAT
>JBJTSG010000133.1:0-2957 GCA_046076505.1 Erythrobacter sp.
TGCCGCTCTACCACCCGCTCGGCGCCGACGTCGCCACCATTGCCTCGGGCGCGTCCGGCGTGCCGTGGCAGCGCATGGCGCTCGCGCGCGACTATGTCCTCGAGCCGCTCGACACCCTCGCGCCCATTCCCGCGCTGTCCCCGAACCTGCCGGCCACCGATCCGCTTGCGGGCCTCACGCGTCTCGCGGTGGTGCAGCCGCGCGGGCTCTCGCCGGCGGACAACGTCGCGCTCGACGCGTGGGTGCGGGGCGGGGGGCGGTTGCTGCTCGTCCTCGATCCGCTGCTCACGGGCGACTACGACCTGCCGCTCGGCGACCCGCGCCGTCCGGCCGCGAGCGCGCTGATCCCGCCGGTGGTGAAGCGCTGGGGCATGGCGGTGAGCTTCGACGAGGACGAGCCCGACGCGGTCATCCGCACCCGCCTCGGTTCCGCCGAGCTGCCGCTGGCGTTGGCGGGGCGGATCGCCGTGGCCGACCCTGCGGCCGGGGCATGTACCCTGCTCGCCGGGGGCGCTGCGGCGCGCTGCCGGGTGGGGAAGGGCGAGGTCGTGCTGATCGCCGATGCGGCGGTGTTCGAGCACCCGGAACTGGCCGGCGCCGAGGGCGCGACCCTGCGCGCCGTGGTGCGCGCGGCGCTCGGCTAGGGGCGCTTCGGGGAAATCGCGGGACGAGGGACTCGGGCGCTGCCGAGTCCCTGCGGGAAATCACAGGAAATCGCTGGAGCAGGGCCGATCCTGCAGGCACTTGAGCGGCAAACCCGCCGTTGCCGGCGCCGCCGCACGCTTCTAAATTATCGATATTTCATTGGGTTGCCTCTCTTTCCCGCAATTTCCCGCAAAAAACCCTTCCATCCCCACGCCATCCCCGATATGACCGGGGTCCATCAGACATGCCTGAATGTCTTGCGCCCGGGTTTCACGATCCGGGCGACCGGTTCGCGCACGCGCGGCCCGGCACGGGGGAGGCATGTCAGGGGGAATTCGATTGCGGCAGTTGGGCAGGCCATCCGGGAAGGGGTCTGCCAAGGGGATGAGGGGATCGCAGGCACGTGTCTGCTTTTGGAGGATATAGCGGACAGGCCTTCTCGCCGGCAGGCGACAAGGGTCGCTTCGTCCTGCCCTCCGCCTTCCGCAAGGCCGTGAAGGAAAGCTCGAACGGCCGTGTCCTGTGCCTCGCCGCCCACGACCGCTTCGACTGCCTCGTCGGCTTCGGCCTCAGCCGCACCGAGAAGCTCCACGCCCAGCTCGAGCGCGAGGAGGAGCGGGCAATCCGCCTCGGCCTTGCCGATTTCGACCGCGACGTGCGCGCCCAGCAGCTGTTCGGCTTCGAGCAGCTTCCCTTCGACGAGAGCGGCCGCTTCGTCATGCCCGAGCACCTGCGCGACCTCGGCAAGGTCGACAGCGGGCTCTACTTCCAGGGCGCGGGCGATTTCTTCTTCGTCTGGAATCCGGCCGAGCTCGCGCTGATGGGCCCGGAGTGGAAGGGCGCGCAGGCGAGCTGCGCCAAGCTCCTCGCCGCCGCCAGGAAGGGGGGTGCCGAATGAGCGAGGCTCCGCACATCCCCGTCCTGCTCGACGAGGTGATCGCCGCTCTCCAGCCGCGTCAGGGCATGACCATCGTCGATGCGACCTTCGGCGCGGGCGGCTACACCACCGCGCTGCTCGAGGCGGGCGCAGCCGTCCACGCCTTCGACCGCGATCCCGACGCCGTGGCGGCAGGCCAGGCGCTGGTCGCCCGCTACGAGGGCCGCCTCGCGCTGCACCCCGCGCGCTTTTCCGCGATGCGCGAGGAACTCGCCGCCATCGGCGTCACCCAGGTCGATGCCGTCGTCATGGATATCGGCGTCTCCTCGATGCAGCTCGATCAACGCGAGCGCGGCTTTGCCTTCATGCACGATGGCCCGCTCGACATGCGCATGAGCCGGGACGGGACAAGCGCGGCGGATTTCCTCAACACCGCCGACGAGGAAGCGATCGCCGACGTGCTCTACCGCTACGGTGAGGAGCGCCAGTCGCGCCGCGTCGCCCGCGCGATCGTCGCCGCGCGCCCGCTGTCGACCACCGGCGAGCTCGCCCGCGTGGTGCGCCGTGCCCTGGGCACAAGTCGCACGACAAGAAGGACCCCGCGACCCGCACCTTCCAGGCGGTTCGCATCCACGTGAATGACGAACTCGGCGAACTCGAGGCGGGGCTTGCCGCGGCCGAGGCGCTGCTGGTGCCCGGCGGCATCCTCGCGGTGGTGAGCTTCCACAGCCTGGAAGACCGGATCGTCAAGCACTTCCTGCGCGAGGCTTCTGCGGCAGGCCGAGCGGTTTCGCGCCACTTGCCGGGGGAAATCCCCGGGGCGCCGCCTACGTTCGCGCAAGTTTCCAAGGCTATACGTCCCAGCGAGGCCGAGATCGCCCGCAACCCCCGCGCGCGGTCCTCCACCTTGCGCCACGCCGTTCGCACCCACGCTGCCCCGAGGAGCCTCGCCGCATGATGAACAGCTCGCAAGCCCGGTCCCTGGGGTGGGTGGCGGTCCTCGCGATCTGCTGCGTGGCGGTGATCGTGCTCAGCTTCCGCGTCCATGCGGTGAAGAGCGAGGTGCTGCTCGCCGAACGCCAGCTCATCGCCCTGAAGCGCGAGAAGCTGCTGCTCGAAACCGAGTTCGAGACCCGCGCCAGCCAGCGCCAGCTTGCCGAGTGGAACCAGGTCGAGTTCGGCTACGATGCGCCGCGCGCCGGGCAGTTCCTCGACGGGGAGCGCCAGCTGGCGAGCCTCGGCGAGGTGCGCAGCCCCGATGCGCCTTCGCCGATCCGCCTCGCCCGCGCCGAGCCCGGCGATGGTGCCGCCGCCGCCGATGCGCAGGCCGAGACGCCGATGCGCTCGCCGGTGTCGGGTGCCAAGGTCACGCTCGCCTCGGCGTCGAGCGAGAAGGATGCCGGCGCGGTCTTCGCGCAGGCCTTCGGCGACTTCC
>JBJTSG010000134.1:0-10267 GCA_046076505.1 Erythrobacter sp.
CTCGCGACCAGCGCCTCGAACAGGCGACCGTTCTCGATCGCGGTCGCGGCCGCCCCGGCGAGCGTCTGGAGCGACTGGAGCGTCTCCTCGGACATTGTGCCCGGCGAGGCCCAATAGGCCGCAAGTGCAGCCACGGCGCGCGGGGTGCCGATCGGCGCCACGGCTAGGCTGCGCACGAAGGTTCCGCGATAGGCGTCCTGCGGCACGCGAGGATCGCAGCGGATGTCGGGAATGGCGATGACCTGGCCGTCGATCATCGCGCAGCCGGGAATGCACTCCTGCAAGGCGAAGCGCTGCCCGGACCAAAGCTTGCCGATCGCGTCCTCGGCGACATAGTGGCTCTCCTCGCCGTCACGCAGCACGACGGCAATGCCGTCGGCGCCGGTCACGGCGCGCGAGGTCGCACGCAAGGTGGAGACCACCTCGTCGAGACTGCGCGCACGGGCGAGGTCCTGCACGGCCTTCACCAGCAGCATAAGCCGGGCGCGCGAGCCGCCCTGGGCATTCTCCTCGCGAGAGCGTTCCTTCGCCACGCAATTCCCCAATCACCGGGCCCCCAGCAAAGGGAGCGTAACAGGTTTGCCAACCATGTCCCAATCCCATGTGCCTCTGCTCGCCGCAAATTTTGCAAGTCACCCGGCACCTTGGCGCGCGATTAACGATTGACAATCATTCGCAATAGCAAGAAATCGGCGATCCGAATCTTTCTCCCGGAGCCTCCATGTTGCTTTCCGCCGCCCCCGTCCGAGCGTTGACCGCTGCGCTCCTCGCGGCCGCCGCGTGTCCTGCCTTCGCGGCCGATACAGCCGCCGCGCCGGCCACCGACACGGCGGGCGAGGGCGAGGCCGCGCCGGGCGGCAACGCGGACACGTCCGGCCCTTCGGCGAGCTCGATCATCGTCACCGCGAAACGCGACGGCGACCGGCTTCCCGACCAGTCGGGCACGCTGATCTTCGCCGGCAAGCTCGGCGACATCGCGGTGCTGTCCGACCTTGCACCGGTGCCCTCGCGCAACCTTCGCGTCGCTCTCGCCGACATTCCGGGCCTGCTGGTCTCCGAAGTGTCGAACGGGTCTTGGGCCTCGCTCTCCTACCGCGGCCTCGGCGAGCCGCACGAGAGCTGGAATATCCTCACCCTTCAGGACGCGGTCCCCGCTGTCCCCGACATGTATTCCTACCCGGCGGGCTATTTCACCCCGCCCCTGGAGGTGGTCGACCGCGTGGAATTCATCCGTGGCGCCTCGGGCCTGCTCTACGGCCCGCAGCCGGGCGGGGCGATCAACTACGTCCTCAAGGGTCCGCGCCGCGAGCCGGGCGCGGGCGGTGAGGCGCGCGTGACGTTCGGCAGCCGCGACTTGCAGCAGGGCCTCGCCAGCCTCCAGCTTTCGGACGGCACGCTCGCCGCCGACGGCCTTGTCCAGTATTCCAAGAGCGACGGCCCGCGCCGGGTCAATTCCGACAGCGAGCAGACCACCGCCCGCGGCCGCGTCCACTATCTCGGCGAGACCCTCACCGCGACCCTCGCGCTCGACTACTACAAGGGCGAATTCGGCGAGCCCGGCGGCCTGACCCGCGCGCGCCTCGCCGCTGACCGCCGCGACGGATCGACCCCGCGCGACCGGATCGCGATCGAGCGCATCGCCCCGACCTTCGCGCTCGAGTGGGAAGCGAGCGACACCACGCGTGTCACCGCGCGCGCCTTCTACAGCCGCTTCGAGCGGACCAGCTGGCGGCAGGCGGGCGGCAGCTTCGGCCTGCCGACGCCCGATGCCAACGTGCTGATCCGCCAGCGCCAGGTGTTCGACACCGCCGGGCTCGACCTCAGGCTGCGACACGATTTGGGCAGCGCCGCGCAGCACAGCCTGACCTTCGGCGTGCTCGGCCACATCTCGGACGCGCCGGTGTCCGTCGACAAGGGCGCGAGCAACAGCGACGTCCGCGGCACGGCGGGCGCGCTCGCCCGGGTGCGGCGCAGCGGCGACACGCTGGCGGCGTTCGGCGAACTGAAATTGGGCTTCGGCGACGTGCAGATCGTCCCCGGCTTCCGTCTCGAGCGGCTCCGCCAGAAGGTCGTCGAGACCTTGGACCTTGCCATCGGCAGCGCCACCGGAGGCGGGCCGGGTGCGCCCAATGGCGGGCTCGGCATCCGCGAGACGACGCAGACCGTGCCGCTCTACGGGATCGGCGTGACGTGGGATGCGGCGCCCACCTTGCGCTTCGTCGCCAATGCCAGCCGCGGGTTCAAGCCGCTGCTCTACAATGACGGCGTGACCTTCCAGGCGGGCGTCGATGCGGCGGGTACCTTCGAAGCCTCCTACGCCTTCACCGTCGAGGCGGGCCTCCAGGCCGAGCCCGCGCCGCCGGTGCGCATCGACGCGAGCCTGTTCCGGGTCGAGTTCGAGAACCAAGTCGGTTTCCTCGCTGGACCGCTCCCGGCCTCGCCGCCATTCGGCGCCGTCGGTGCCGGCGGCGCGCGGCGGCAGAATGTCGGCTCGATGCGGAACCAGGGCTTGGACCTGGCGCTCAGGCTCGATCTCGTCGGCCCGCAGGGGATCGCAAGGGGCGAGGGCGGCACGCTCAGGCTCACCACCAATCTCCAGCTCCTCGACGCCGACTTCACCGGCGGCGTCGCCCAGGGCTTGACCCCGCAGTATGCGCCCGGCCACCTGCTGCGCTCGACGCTGGCGTGGATCGGCGAGGGCGGGGCGCGCGCGGCGCTGATCTTCACCTCGGTCGGCGACCAGGAAGGCTCGGACAACAACGCGCCCGACTTCTTCCTCGAGGGCTACGAGGTGGTCGACGCCTCGGTCGAATGGCCGGTGTTCCGCGGGTTCTCAATTGGGGCGGGGGTGAACAACCTCCTCGACGAACGCTACGCTGCCCGGGTGCGCCCGGGCGGGGGCGGCGGTTTCGACCCGGGCATGCCGAGGAACGTCTACGTCTCGATCGGCTGGAAGGGGTGAGGCGTCAGATCACGCCCTCGGCGGCGAGCCGTTCCAGCTCCGCCGCATCGAGCCCGAGCCGCCCGCCAAGGATTTCCGCATTGTCCTGCCCCGGCACCGCCGGGGCAGGGCGGCGGATCGCGGAGGGGGTCTTCGAGAGTCTCGGAAAGGCGTTCTGCATGCGGAGCGGCCCGCGGTGGGTCTCGATCTCCACGATCGCCTGCCTTGCGGCAAAGTGCGGATCGGCGAGCATCTCGGGCGCGCGGTAGACCCGGCCCGCCGGGATCGAATGCGCGATCATCAGTGCATCGACCTCGGCGACCGTCAGGTTGGCGGTCCAACGGTTGATGAGGTCGTCGAGCTCTTCCTGGTGCTCCCCGCGCGCGAGGTGGGTGGCATAGCGCGGATCGCTGGCCAACTCCTGGCGCCCCATCGCCTGCGCCAGCCGCGCGAACAGCCCGTCGCCGTTGGCGCCGATCATGAAGTCGCCGTCGCGGCAGGTGTAGACGTTCGACGGCGCGATGCCCTTCAGCACCGCCCCCGAACGCTCGCGGATCACCCCGTTGCGGTCGTATTCGGGGACGAGCCCCTCCATCACCTGCAGCACCGCCTCGTAGAGCGCGCAGTCGATCACCTGCCCCTCGCCGGTGCGGCTGCGGTGGTGGAGCGCGGCGAGCACCCCTAGCGCCCCGTAGGTCGCGCAAAGGGTGTCGCCGATCGAGATGCCCATGCGCGAGGGTGGCCGGTCGGGCTCGCCGACGATGTGCCGCCACCCCCCCATCGCCTCGCCGATCCCGCCGAAGCCGGCGCGGTCCGCATAGGGCCCGTCCTGCCCGTAGCCCGACATCCGCGCGACGATCAGCCCGGGGTTCTCCGTCATCAGCGCCTCCGGGGCCATCCCCCAGCGCTCAAGTGTGCCGGGCTTGAAGTTCTCGATCAGCACGTCCGCTTGCGCAATCAGGCGCCTGGCGAGCGCTTGGCCCTCGGGCACGCGTAGGTTGAGCGTGACCGAGCGCTTGTTGCGCGCAATCACCTCCCACTGGACCTTTTCCGCGCCCTGGCCCCACAATCGCATCGGATCGCCCACGCCGGGCGGCTCGATCTTGACGACGTCGGCGCCCATGTCGCCGAGCAGCTGGCCGCAGAATGGGCCGGCGATGAGCTGGCCCATCTCGATGACCTTGAGGCCCGCGAGCGCGCTCATGCCGCCCCTGTCCGCGCCACGGCCGAGGGGAGGGGGCGACCGATCACCTCCGCGAACCCGCGGTTCGCGGCGATGGCGGCGGGAAGGTCGATGCCGGTCGCGATGCCCGCCCGCTCCAGCATGTAGACGAGGTCCTCGGTGGCGATGTTCCCCGTCGCGCCGGGCGCGAAGGGGCAGCCGCCGAGCCCGCCGAGCGAGGCGTCGAACACCCGCACCCCGGCCTGATACGCCGCCCAGGCATTGGCGATACCGGTCGCGCGGGTGTCGTGGAAATGCGCCCGCAGCGGGATCCGGCCGCCGAGCAACGCGCCGAGCCTGCTGAACAATTCTCCGACCTCGCGCGGGCCTGCGACCCCGATGGTGTCGGCGAGCGCGATCTCCTCGGGCGCTTCCGCCGCCAGCTCCTCGGCGATCGCGAGCACCCTGGCAGGCGCGACCGCGCCCTCGAAGGGGCAGCCGAAGGCCACGCTGATCGTCACCTGCGCGCGCATCCCCTCGGCGCGGGCGAGGCGCAGCATGGCGCGGGTCTCGGCAAGGGCTTCGGCGATGGTCTGGCCCTGGTTTCTCTCGCCGAAGCTGTCGCTGGCGACGACCACGCAGCCCGCCTGGTCGATCCCGCGCGCACCTCCGTCACGGGTCGCCAGTGCGCGCAGAAGCCCGCGCTTGTTGAGGGCGAGGCCGATGTAGGTGCAGTCCGCAAGCGGCGGCAGCCCCGCGACGACGGATTCCGCGTCCGCCATCTGCGGCACGCGGTCCGGATGGACGAAGCTCGCCACCTCGAGCCGCCGCGCGCCGTAGCCGGTCATCCGTTCAATCAGCGCGAGCTTGTCCGCCGTCGCGACGATCCCCGGCTCGTTCTGGAGCCCGTCGCGCGGGCCCACTTCGACCAGTTCGATTGCCTCGCCTTGCATGATCCCCATGTGCCGCGCGGCCACGCGTTTGTATAGCAGCCAAGCCTAGGGTTTGGGGGTGGCCGCCTGCGGGCTCCACCAGGAAAGCGTGTGGTTGTCGTGCGCCGAGGTCCACACGCCCTTGGGCGTCCAGCGCAGCGCGCCGCTGCCCACGGCAGCCCCCATCCGCGCGCGGATCTTCAGCGTCTGCGGGTCGATTACCACCATCGTCTGGTCGTCCGTGGTGCGCAGCCACACGGCGCCGCCGCCCGTGTCGATGTCGCCCCACTTGAGGTTTGCGCCGACTTTGACCCGGCCGAGCACCTCGAGACTGTCAGGGGCGACCTTGGCGACGGTCCCGTCGCCCTGTTCCTGCACCCAGACAGCGCCTTCGCCGGCCGCCAGAAAGCCCGGTGTCTCGCCCAAGGGGACGGTGCCGGTCACCTGGTTTGTGACGTTGTCGATGCGCTGCAGCACCTTGCCCGCGCTCGAGACTGCCCACACCGCTTCGAAGCCGGGGGCGAGATACCAGGTCTCGGGAGCGACGGTTACGGTGGCGACAACCGTGTTGATCTCGGGATCGATGCGCGCGACCTTGCCGTCCGGATCGCTCGGCACCCAGATCGACGCGCCCGAGGCGATGACGTTGGTCTCGCCCTTGGGATTGGCGAGGCCGGTCGCGATCTTCGCCTCGACCGCCCCCGTCCTGAGGTTGATCCGCCACACCTCCCCGCCCTTGCAGTTGGCGACCCACAGCGAACCGTCGGCGACGGCCATCGTCCCGCAGGGGCGCGGCACCTCGACCGCGAGACGCTTGCCGGTGGTCGCCCATTGCTCGACCCGGCCGTCGTTCGTGACCCACGCCGTGTCGCCGTCGATGGCGATGAAGTCGGCAAAGCCCGGAACCTCCATCGCCTTCTCGACCAGGTCGGGCCGGGGGCCGACCACGTCGTTGGCGGGCGGGGCCTGCTCGGTCGAACAGGCGGCGGCGACGAGCGCCACGGCGAGAGACTGGACGATCCTGCGGACGGGCGGCGGTTCGGCGGTCACGGGCAAGGCCTTTCCTGCGCAGCCGACAAGGGCGGCGCCGCGACCCTTGCGGGCCCATCCCCCCGGCTGATCGGAACAATCTCGACTATATTACGTTTGCAATCAATCGTAATATTTGCGGTGGACAAGCGGCGTCTGCGGCCTGATGTTCGCAAGTGCAACAAGGGGACGAATCATGCTTCTCAGCCTGCGCCGCGCCTTTGCCTTCACCGTGCTGGCGGTCGCCGCGCTGCTGGTCTCTGCCTGCTCCGGCGGCGAGGAGGAAGCCGCCGCCCCGCGCAAGGATTTCGCGATCGGCTGGTCGATCTATGCCGGGTGGATGCCGTGGGCCTATGCCGAGCAGGCCGGCATCGTGAAGAAGTGGGGCGACAAGTACGGCATCACGATCAAGCTCGTGCAGGTCAACGACTACATCGAGAGCGTCAACCAGTACACCGCAGGCAAACTGGACGGGGTGACGGTCGCCAACATGGACGCGCTGACGATCCCGGCGGCGGGCGGCAAGGACACCTCCGCGATCATCCTCGGCGATTACTCGAACGGCAACGATGCGGTGCTGCTGAAGGGCGCGGACTCCGTCGCCGCGATCAAGGGGCGCGAGGTCTACCTCGCCGAGCTTTCGGTCTCGCATTACCTGCTCGCCCGGGCGCTCGAGAAGAACGCGCTCAAGCTTGCCGACGTGAAGACGGTCAACACCTCGGACGCCGACATCGCCGCCGCCTTCGGCGCGCCGGCGGTGACCGCGGCGGTTGCATGGAACCCGCAGGTCACGGCGATGAAGGCCGTGCCCGGCGCGAAGGCGGTGTTCACCAGCGCCGACATCCCGGGCGAGATCCTCGACCTGCTGGTGGTCGACACCAAGGTGCTGAAGGCCAATCCCAACCTCGGCAAGGCGCTGGCGGGGATCTGGTACGAGACGATGGCGCTGATGGCGCGTCAGGACGCGGAAGGCGCGGCGGCGCGGGCGGCGATGGCGAAGCTCGCGGGGACCACGCCCGAGGCTTTCGAGGGCCAGCTGGCCACCACCTTCCTCTACACCGATCCCAAGGCGGCCGTGACGGCGATGGCCTCGCCCGACCTCGTGACGACCATGACCCGCGTGCGCGACTTCAGCTTCGCGCAGGGGCTGTTCGGGCAGGGCGCGCGCTCGGCCGACATGGTGGGCATGAGCTTCCCGGGCGGGAAGACCCTGGGCGATCCGAACGCGGTGACCCTGCGCTTCGACCCGACCTACATGCAGGCTGCTGCCGACGGGACGCTCTGAGCCCGTGCGCTGGGTGACCGCACGGCCGGGGCGGGGCGGGGCGGTCATGCTCGGCGCGGTGCCGCTGGTGCTGCTCGCGATCGGCTACCTCGCCGCCGCCGCCGCGCGCCACGCGGCAAACCCCGCCGACAAGATCCTGCCCCTGCCGGGCGCGATGGTCACGGCCATGGCGGACCTCGTGGCCGCGCCCGACCGGCTCTCCGGGCAGTACCTGTTCTGGGCCGACACCCTCGCGAGCCTCGCGCGCCTCGGCGCGGGGCTGGGGATCGCGACACTGTCCGCGCTGCTGGTCGGGCTGGTCCTCGGCGCGCTGCCGCGGGTGCGGGCGACGCTCGGGCCGTTGGTGACGGCCATCGCGGTGATCCCGCCGATCGCGCTCCTCCCCATCCTGTTCATCGCCTTCGGGCTCGGCGAGACCGCCAAGGTCGCGCTGATCGTGATCGGCATCGCCCCCTTCATGATCCGCGATCTCGCCGGCCACATCGCCGCCGGCCCACGCGAGCAGGTGGTGAAGGCCCTGACGCTGGGCGCGGGTTCCTGGGGCATAATCTTGCGCGTCGCGCTTCCTCAGGCGCTCCCTCGGCTGTTCGAGGCCCTGCGCCTCTCGCTGGGCCCGGCGTGGGTGTTCCTGATCTCGGCCGAGGCGATCGCGGCGGATGTCGGCCTCGGCTACCGCATCTTCCTCGTGCGCCGCTACCTCGCGATGGACGTGATCATCCCCTACGTCGCATGGATCGCGCTCCTCGCGGTGGCGATGGACCTCCTCCTCACCCGGAGCAGCCGCCGCCTGTTCGGCTGGGCGCACCTGGGGCCACGGTGATGGGCTTCCTCGTCCTCAGGAATATCTGGGTCGAATATGGCGAGAAGGTCGTGCTCGAGCGCGTCTCGCTCGACATCGCGGAAGGATCCTTCGTCTCGATCGTGGGCCCCTCGGGTGCGGGCAAGAGCAGCCTCCTGCGGGTGATCCTCGGGCAGGAGCAGCCGACCCGCGGGACCATCACGCTGGATGACGCCCCCCTCCCGGCCGAGTGCGGGGCGGACCGGGGCGTGGTGTTCCAGCGCTATTCGGTCTTCCCGCACCTGACAGCGCTCGGCAACACCATGCTCGGCCTCGAGTTCGCCCGCGCACCGCTTGCCGCAAGGCTGTTCGGTGCGGCACGCCGCGCCGCCCGCGCGGAGGCCGAGGCGATGCTCGACGAGGTCGGGCTCGGGGACGCGAAGGACCTCTACCCCGCGCAGATGTCGGGCGGGATGCAGCAGCGCCTCGCTATCGCCCAGGCGCTGATCAAGCGGCCGCGCATCCTGCTCCTCGACGAGTCCTTCGGTGCGCTCGATCCCGGCATCCGCGCCGACATGCACGCGCTCATCACCCGGCTGTGGCGCGAGCACGGGCTCACCGTGATCATGGTGACGCACGACATCAAGGAGGCCTTCACGCTCGGCACCCGTGTGCTGACCCTCGACAAGCGCCGCCACGATCCGCACGCGCCGCACCGCTACGGCGCGGGGGTGGTCTACGACCTCGCGCTGACCCGCAAAGGTCAGGGAGTAGATGCAGGCCCGAGGCTCGCGGACCCTGAACGAGGCGATAGTATTACGATTGACACTATTGATAATAATTGAGATGCCCACCCCATGACCTCCCCCGAACCCGCCAAGCTCGCGCGCCTCTCGATGAGCCTTCCGGCCGAGCTGTTCCGCCAGCTCGACATGATGGTGGAGGAGCGCGGCCTGCCCTCGCGCTCGCAGCTCATCGCCGAGCTGATCCGCCACGCGCTCGCCGAGCACGAAGCACTCACCCGCCCGGACGAGACGCTCGCGGGCACCGTCACCATCGTCTACCAGGGCGGAGGCGGACGGGTGCGCCAGCAGCTCGCCGAGACTCAGACCGCCTACTTGAAGGAGGTGATCTCCTCGCAGCATGTCTTCCTCGAGGAGGACCAGTCGCTCGAGGTGCTGCTGGTGCAGGGCCCGGCGGTCAGGCTCAAGCAGCTGTGCGATGCCTTGCGCGCGATCAGGGGCGTCCAGCAATTGCAGCTCGTCACCACCACCGCGCTGCTCCCGCCGCTCCACGAACAGGAAGTGCCGCCCGCGCAGGAGGCCGCCGAGTGAGCGCGACCGCCGATCCGAAGTCCGCCCGCGAGCACGCCCGCGCGCAAGGCGGCACCCGGGTCGAGGCGATGCCGATCCTGCCGCCGGTCGCGGACGACCTGCCGGAGGGCGTCGCGCCGGAGGATGTCGTCTGGGAGGAAACCCTCGCGCCCGGTGGCTATGCCTCGCGCCGGCTTGCTCGCGGCACCCGGCTGCGGCTGATCGACAAGGCGGGGGACGCCTGCGCGAGCCTCAACATCTTCAACGCCGAGATGCCGACCGAGCGGCTCAACGTGGCCGACACGGTCAAGGTCCAGTGGAACGCCTACCTCGGGGCCGGCAAGCTGCTCCTGAGCGACATGGGCCGGGTGATGGCGAGCATCCTCGAGGATCGCGCGGGGACGCACGACACCTTCTGCGGCGTGTCAAATGCGGCCAGCAACACACGGAAATACGGCGAAGGTCGTAATTCCGGCGCCTTCCCCAACGGGCGTGACCGGCTGATCCTCGGCGCGGCGAAGTTCGGCCTGACCCGCCGCGACGTGCACCCTTGCGTCAACCTCTTCAAGGGGACGAGGATCGAGGCAGGCGGCGGGATCACCCCGCTCGTCGGCCCCTTCGATCCGGGCCGCACGGTGCTGCTCCGCTTCGAGATGGACGTGATCCTCGTCATCGCCAACTGCCCGCACGTGCTCGATCCGCGCGAGGGCTGGCATTCCACCCCGCTGCGCTGCACCGCCTGGCGCGGGCCAGTGACGGGCGAGGGCGACCCGATCCGCAATGCCACGCCCGAGGGATTGCGCGCCTTCCTCAATACCGAGTACAAC
>JBJTSG010000135.1:0-3086 GCA_046076505.1 Erythrobacter sp.
CATCGCCCATGCGGTTGACGAAGCTGGTATTCGCCCCGTTCTCGAGCAGGCGGCGCACCAGATAGGCGAGCAGCTCCTTGTGCCCGCCCACGGGCGCGTAGATGCGCACCGGGGTGCGCTGGTTGCCCTCGAGCGCGTGGAGCGCGTCATACACCTCCTCGCCCATGCCGTGGAGGCGCTGGAACTCGAACTCGCGGCCGGCCGCCAAGTGCTTGATCGCACCGATGGTGTAGGCATTGTGGGTGGCGAAGGCCGGGCGGATCACGTCCGAATGCTCGAACAGCCTCGCGGCGCAGGCGAGGTAGCTGACGTCGGTCGCGACCGTGCGGGTGAACACCGGGTAGTCGGTGTATCCGCCGACCTGCGCGAGCTTCACTTCGCTGTCCCAATAGGCGCCCTTCACCAGCCGCACGAACAGCTTGCGCCCGTGCCGCCGCGCGAGCTTGCCCGCCCAGTCGCACACCCACAGCCCGCGCTTGGAATAGGCCTGGATGGCGAGGCCGAATCCCTCCCACCGGCTGCCGTCGGGGCGGCGGAAAAGGCCGTCGTCGGCGACCAGTTCCTCGATGATGTCGAGGCTGAGTTCGAGCCGCTCGGCCTCCTCGGCGTCGATGGTGAAGTGGATGTCGGCATCGCGCGCCTTGATCGCGAGATCGCGGATCACCGGCACCATCGCCGCCTTGGCCTCGTCGGCATGGAAGAAATTGTACTTGGGATGCAGCGCCGAGAGCTTCACCGAAATCCCCGGCGATCCCGCCACACCCGCGCCGGATTCGCGCGCGAGCCGGGTGAGCGCCGCCTCGTAAGCCTGCCGGTACTTCCCGGCATCGGCAAAGGTCATCGCCGCTTCGCCCAGCATATCGAAGCTATGCGTGATCCCGCGCGCGCATTCGGGCGCGGCGCGCTTCAGCGCCTCGTCGATGGTGCGACCGAAGACGAACTGGCCGCCCAGGATCTTCATCGCCTGGCCCGTCGCAGTGCGGATCACGGGTTCGCCCAGCCGGTTCATCGCCCGCTTGAAGGCGCTCCCCAGCCCCTTCTGCCGCGCGTCGGGCGGATCGAGCACCTCGCCCGTCAGCATCAGCGAGAAGGTCGCGGCGTTGACGAAGGTGGACGCGCTCTCGCCCAAGTGCTCGCCCCAGTCGATGCTGCCGATCTTGTCCTTGATGAGCGCATCCGCCGTCGCCGCGTCGGGCACCCGCAGCAGCGCCTCGGCGAGGCACATGAGGGCGATGCCCTCCTCGGTGTCGAGGCCATATTGCTGGAGGAAGGCGTCAATCCCGCTAGCCTTCTTGCCGCGCGCGCCATTGATGAGGTCGATCGCCAGCCGCGCCGCCGCCTCGTGCACCTTCGCGGCCGGAGCGGCCTGCTCAAGCCGCTCGGCGATGCACGCCTCCTCGCCCTTACGATAGGCGCGCCTGAGGTCGGTGCGGTCGATCGAGGCGGGGGCGGCGGAGAAATCGGCCATCTGGTTTCACCTGAAACGATTCGAGGGTCTCAAAGGCGGCCCTCTGAACCCGCCGAGGCTGCGCTTCAAGCGCCCACTTTGCAATGCGCCTCCTTGACCCGCGCGCCGCCCTGCCGTTAGCCTCGCACGTCGCGTTCAACAGGGGCCTCACACGCATGCGGATGTTCTGCTTCCATTGCCGCGACGGAGAGGACGGCGGCCGCCTGCGGGCGATCCACCGTCCGGCGCACCTCGAATTCATCCACGCCAATGCCGAGCACTTCGTGATCGTCGGCCCGCTGAAGCGGGCGGACGGGCTGATCATCGGTTCGCTCCTGATCGTGAAGGCCGAGGACGAGGCCGGGGCGCGCGCGATCCTCGCCGACGACCCCTACCTCACCGGCGGGGTGTGGCAGCTGATCCGCGTCGACGAATTCTCGCCGCTGCTGGGCGACTGGGCCTAGGCCAGCGCATCCTCGGGGCTTTCGGCTCCGTGCGCCTTGTTCCACTTCACCGAGGACCAGAAGGCGAGCCCGATCAGCACCGCGCCGATCAGCCCGGTGATCACCTCGGAAATGTGCATGAAGGTGTTGAGGTACATGATCACCGCGAGCGCGATGATCGCGTAGAAGGCGCCGTGCTCGAGGTAGCGGTATTCGCTCATCGTCCCCTTGTGGACGAGGAAGATCGTCATCGAACGCACGAACATCGCCCCGATGCCGAGACCGATGGCGATGACGATGAGGTTGTTGGTGAGCGCAAAGGCGCCGATCACCCCGTCGAAGCTGAAGCTCGCGTCGAGGATCTCAAGATAGAGGAACGCGCCGAAGCCCGCCTTGGCGACGTCGCCCGCGGTGGGGGTCGGCGGCTCGAGCAGGTGGTTGACGATCTCGACCGCGAGATAGGTCAGCAGCCCGGCGATGGCGGCGATGAGGAAGGTCAGCGATTCCTCGGCCGGGAGCACGCTCGAGATCGCCCAGGTTCCCGCCAGCACCACGCCGATCGTCAGCGATTCGATGTTGGCGACCTTGGCGAGCGGGCGCTCGATGGCCTCGATCCAGTTCACCTCCTTGTCGGCGTCAAAGAAGTACTTGAGGCCGACCATCCCGAGGAAGGCGCCGCCGAAGCCCATCAGTCCGACATGCGCCTCGCTGACGATGCGCTGGTATTCGGCGGGCTTGCCGAGCGCGAGCTCGATAGCCTCGACGGGGCCCATCCGGGCGGCGACCATGACAATCACCAGCGGGAAGACAATGCGCATCCCGAACACCGCGATGGCAATCCCCCAGGTGAGGAAGCGGTGCTGCCAGACCGGGTCCATGTCCTTGAGGATCGAGGCGTTGACCGCGGCATTGTCGAAGGACAGCGAGACCTCGAGCACCGCCAGCACCGCGCAGATCCACAGGATCTCCAGCACGCCGTTGGCGGTGCCGGTCAGCTCCCAGCCGTACCACCCGCCGAGCGCGAGGCAGACCACGGTGAACACCAGCGAGCCGCCGAAATGCTTCAACATCGATTATCCCTATCTGTCTGACGGCAAGGTCTTAGTGCGCCTGCCTGAAGCGATCTAGATGCCGAAGCTGCCCTTCAGCCCGTCGATCACGTATTGTGCCGCAAGCGCGGCGAGCAGGACGCCGAG
>JBJTSG010000136.1:0-7642 GCA_046076505.1 Erythrobacter sp.
AATCCGTCTGGTAACGCTTCGAAACCCGCGTATGCTGCGCGCGGGTGGCCGGGGTCCACATCATAATCTCCGGGTTGTCTGCAAAACCCCCGGAATCACAGCAACCTCAGCCGCTCAACCCCTTTCGAAACGGCCTCTCAGACAGGCGAGGAGCAGGTCTACCGCCTGCCGGAGGGCGTTTATGCCAGCGAGAGCCCGATGATCCCCAAGAAGCCCTCAAGTAGCGAAGCGGTAGGGCGCGAAGACTCTGGCTACCTGGTGACCTTCCTGATCGACGAGAACAGCGGCACCTCCGAATGCGCGATCCTCGATGCCTCGGACGTGACGAAGGGTCCGATCTGCCGTCTCGCCCTGCCGCACAAGATCTGTTCGGGCACCCATTCCGTGTGGGTCGAGCACGATCAGCTGCGCGCCGATGCAGCGTTTCACGCAAGGCGATTCGCCGCGGCGTGAGGCATCCCCGCTCGACACCCGTCGAAGCCCCTTCTACCCCCGTCGCACATTCGGTTGAGCCCGCTTGAAGGGGGGCCTAGCCCCCGCCTTCGCACGCCGAATCGACCGAAAGTGACATGCCGATGACCTTCCGCCTCGCCCTCGCCGCCTCCACGGCGCTGCTGCTAACGCCCCTCCCGGTTCTCGCCCAGGAGACGCCCGCGGCCGCTACCGCTGGCCAGGCCCAGTCCGAGCACGACAAGCTCTTCGCGCTGTTCGACGATGCCGACTCGCGCGAGCTCGCGCTCAATCCGCTGTCCCGCCTGTTCCGCGGCGACGACACCGACGCCGGGCGGCTGGGCGACCTGCTGACGGACGCGGGCTTCCTCGCCAGCCGCACCGACATCAAGCTCAACCTCGCGCTGCTCGCCCAGATCGACCGGGCGAAGCTCGACGCGACCGACCAGCTCGCCTACGACGTGTTCAAGTACACGCAGGAGCGCAATCTCGAGGGCACCACCGACGAGATGCGCGCCCTGACCGAGGTGCGTCCGCTCAACCACTTCTTCGGGCTGCACACCTTCTACCCGACCTTCGCCAGCGGCACCGGGGTCGCGCCGTTCAAAACGATGCAGAACTACGAGGACAACCTCAGCCGTCACGACGACTACATCGCCTTTGTCGACCGGGCGATTGCCAAGTTCCGCGAGGGGATGAAGAGCGGCGTGCTCGAGACCAAGCTGACGGTCGGCATCATGGTCACCCAGCTCGACACCCAGCTCGCCCAGCCGATCGCGGAATCGCAGTACATGGGGCCGACGAAGACCTTCCCCGACAGTTTCTCTCCGCAAGACAAGGCGCGACTGACGGCCGCCTACGAGGCCAAAACGAAAGAAATCTACGCCGCCAACACCCGCCTTCGCGACTTCCTCAAGAACGAGTACTTGCCCGCCGCGCGCGACAGTATCGGGCTTTCCCAGATGAAGGGCGGCGCCAAGCTGTATGCCCGTGCCATCGAGGAATCGACCACCTTGCCGCTCGATGCCGAGACCATCCACCAGCTGGGCCTCAGCGAGGTCGCGCGGATCAAGTCGGAGCTCGAGACGCTCCAGAAGGAAGTGAAGTTCAAGGGCACGCTCAACCAGTTCTTCGACTATGTCCGCACCGACCCCAAGTTCCAGCCCAAGAGCCGCGAGGCGCTGACGCAGAGCTTCTACGCGATCGGCAAGGCGGTCGACGGCAAGATCGGCACGCTGTTCTCGCTCGTGCCCAAGTCGAAGCTCGAGATCCGCCCTTATGATCCCACCACCGAGAAGTTCGAGGCGGGCGGCTCCTACCAGTCGGGTTCGCCCGACGGGAAGCGACCCGGCGTGTTCTACTTCAACGCCTACGATCTCCCCAGCCGCCTGACGCCGGGCAATGTCACGCTTTATCTCCACGAGGGCTCGCCCGGGCACCACTTCCAGATCAGCCTCGCGCAGGAAAACGAGGCCCTGCCCGCCTTCATGCGCTTCGGCGGGACGACCGCCTTTGTCGAAGGATGGGCGCTCTATGCCGAAACGCTGGGCAAGGAGATGGGCTTCTACAAGGACCCGTGGAACCGCTACGGTACGCTCCAAGATGAGCAGCTGCGCGCGATGCGGCTCGTCGTCGACACCGGGATTCACGCCAAGGGCTGGACCCGCGACCAGGCGATCGACTTCATGTTGGCGAATTCCGGCATGACCCGCACCGAGGTCGTCGCCGAGGTCGATCGCTACATCGCCATCCCCGGCCAGGCGCTCGCCTACAAGATCGGCGCGCTCAAGATCCAGGAGCTCAGGAAGCGCGCGGCGGACAAGCTTGGGGCGAAGTTCGACATCAAGGCGTTCCACGAGCAGGTGCTGAACACCGGCGGCCTGCCGCTGATCGTTCTGGAACAGAAGATCGACCGCTGGATCGCCGCGCAAGCGGCCAAGTAGGCGCCCGGCGCTTCACGGCCCGCCGCAATCCCTGCCCCGGTGACCCTCTCCCGGGGGGGCAGGAGCCTCTTTGTTCATCTGGCAGAAAGGCTGCGAGCAACACCCAGCCTCTCGCGCACATCCCTCAACCACGGGCCGCTCACGGGATCGCGGCCCGCAGCGCAGGAGCATGAACAGTGAACACCACAGCCCCTATGACGCGAAAGATCGCGCTTGCCGCGCTTCTCGCCGCTGCTGCCACCACCGGCCTTTCCGCCCAGTCCACGATGGGCAGCGGCCAGACCGCCGACCCGGCGACCGCCGGCGGCCAGGGCGAATCATCGACCACGGTCTACGGCTCGCTGCCCTCGCTCGCCGAAATGCCGGATGGCCCGAAGCTGACCGGCATCATCACCGCCCGCAGGGGTGCCCGCCTCCAGATCACCGGCGATGACGGCACCAATACGATGGTGACGCTGCATCCCGATACCGAAGTCCGCACCCGCGGCGGCTTCCTCGGGATCGGCAACAAGACGCTCGATCAGAACGCTCTCATGAACGGCCTGCCGGTGATCGTGAAGACCTCCCAGTACGGCGAGGGCCTCGTCGCCAACGAAGTGCGCTTCACCAGCGACGACAAGCAGATCGCGGCGATGATCCGCGGCGGCACCCAGCAGCAGTTCGGCGAGCAGGGCGAGGCCATCCGCCAGAACGCCGCAGCCACCGAAGCGCTGCGCGGCCGTCTCGGCGATATCGACAAGTATAACCTCGTGAACACCTCGAACGTCTACTTCCAGACCGGCAAGGCCAACCTCACTGAGGCGTACAAGGCGCAGCTCTGCCAGGTGGCGGGCCAAGCCGAGCAGAACGAGAACGCGCTGCTGCTGGTGCTCGGCTATGCCGACATCACCGGCTCGCAGCAGTTCAACCAGACGCTGTCGGAAAGGCGCGCCGCGGCGGTGGTCAACCACCTTCAGCAGGTCTGCAAGTGGAAGCCCTACCGGATGCTGACCCCGACCGGCATGGCGACTGCCGATCCTGCGGCCGACAACTCGACGCCGGAAGGCCGCGCGCAGAACCGCCGCGTCTCGGTCAACGTGCTGGTCAGCAAGGCGCTCGACGACCGGGAGCAGGTCGCCCGCCAGTAAGCGGAGAAGCCAGTCTGATGAACGGGGCGGGCTCGCGAGGGCCCGCCCTTTGCTTAGGTGCCCGGGCTCAGTTGCCGGTGTTGCTGCACAGCACGTCGGCGAGGTAGACCCGCCCGCGAACCGTCTCCATGCTCTGTCGTGCCGAGGTGCGCCAGCCCATGCGCGAACAGAAGCGCTCGGCGGTCTGGCGCGTGCAAGATGCGGTCGCGCTGCCGTATTCGCAGGCAAGCAGGCGGTAGCCACGCTCCGCCGGCGCGGAATAGAACTGCGCCGCCATGCCGCGCAGGCTGGGGTTGTTGCCCGGCTCGCCCGGCTGCTGCCAGCCGCCGCTGCCGCCTCCATTGCCCGTGGGGCGCATCGATTGCACCGTGATGCCGCGGATCGCGAACACCGGCGTGTCGCGGTTGACGTTGCGGCAGTTTCCGCGGAAGTTGGGGCGCTCGCAAAGCTGCCACTCGCCGCTGCGCACCCGGACCGAGTTGACGCGCCAGGCAAGACCCAGGTTGCCTTCCGGCTGGCTGACATTGACCGCAGGCCCCTGGTAATTGGCATCACGGTAGATGATCGCCTCGGCCTGCATCGCAGGCGGCCGCAACATCTTGTCGCTCTGTGCCGTCGCGACCGATACGCCCGCCGCGGTGAGCACCCCTGCCGCCAGAATCCCGATGCGTAGTCTCGTCATGCGTCGTCTCCCCTCTCACGGGGACACTCCAGCCCCCGCAGGCGAGGATGCGTGAGAACAGCGACGACGGCAAGCGCGTTCCGTCGCCGGCGGGGGCGCTTCGCCGGAGTCTTCAGTGGCCTGCGTGGTAGAAGTCGTAGACCTTGCGCGCGACGGTCGCGCTTACGCCGGGGGCGCGTTGCAGGTCCTCGAGCGCTGCCGCGCGGACCTTGGAAGCGGTGCCGAAGTGCAGCAGCAGCGCGCGCTTTCGCGCCGGGCCGATGCCGGGGATTTCGTCCAAGGGCGAGGCGGTGATCGCCTTCGAGCGCTTCGCCCGGTGCGCGCCGATCACGAAGCGGTGCACCTCGTCGCGCAGGTTCTGCAAGTGGAACAGCAGCGACGAATTGACGGGAAGCATCTTCTCGCGCCCGTCAGTGAAGTGGAACACCTCGCGCCCCTCGCGCCCGTGACCCGGCCCCTTGGCGATGCCGACCACCGCGACCTCGCCGGCGATACCGTACTCCTCGAGCACCCGCATCACGCTGGAGAGCTGCCCCTTGCCGCCGTCGATCAGCATGAGATCGGGCAACACGGTGTCGTGGCTCTCCTTGCCCACCCCGCTGCGACTAGGCTCACCTTCGGTTCGCCAAGTCTCGCTCCCCTCCCGCTTGCGGGAGGGGTTGGGGGTGGGCCCTTCTTCGTCTTCTTCCCGCCACGCCCTGAACCGTCGCTGCATCACCTCGCGCATCATCGCGAAGTCGTCGTTCGACTGCGCCTCGCGGATATTGAACTTGCGGTATTGCGACTTCTCGAAGCCCTCGGGCCCCGCGACGACCATCGCGCCCACGGCCTTGGTGCCCTGGATGTGGCTGTTGTCGTAGACCTCGATGCGCTGCGGCGGGCTGTCCAGTTCGAGAAATTCGGCAAGCTCGCGGTTGAGCCGCGCCTTGGTGCCGCTTTCCGCCAGCCGCCGCTCCAGCGCGTCGACGGCGTTGCGCCGCGCCTGCTCCATGAGCTTGCGCCGGTCGCCCCGCTCGGGGACGGAGATGCCGACCTTGTGCCCCGCCAGCTCGGACAGGGCGGCGGCGATCAACTCGCATTCGGGCAGTTCGCGGTCGACGAGAATGGTCGGCGGCGGCGGCACCTCCTCGTAGAATTGCAGCATGATGTCGGCGAGCACCTGCGCTTCCTCGACGTCCGCGGTGTGGCGCGGGAAGAAGGCGCGGTGCCCCCAGTTCTGCCCGCCGCGGATGAAGAAGGCCTGCACGCTCATCTGCCCGCCCTTGGCGGCAAGCGCGAAGACGTCGGCATCGCCGAGCCCCGAGGCGTTGATAGCCTGGCTCCCCTGGATGAAGGTCGCGGCCCTGAGGCGATCGCGCAGCATCGCCGCGGTCTCGAAATCGAGGTTCGCCGCGGCCTCGGCCATCTGCCGCTCGAGATCGGCCTGCACCTGCGAGGACTTGCCCGCGAGGAAGTCCTTCGCCTGGCGCACCAGCACGTCGTAATCGGCCTCGCTGATGCGGCCGACGCAGGGCGCGGAGCAGCGCTTGATCTGGTAGAGCAGGCAGGGCCGGTCGCGGTTGTTGAAGAAGCTGTCGGTGCAGGATCGCAGGAGGAAGAGCTTCTGCAAAGCGTTGAGCGTCGTGTTCACGCTCCCGGCGCTGGCGAAGGGACCGTAGTAGTTCCCCTTCGCCCGCCGCGCCCCGCGGTGCTTCTGGATGCGCGGGTAGGCATGGTCGGCGCGCAGCAGGATGAAGGGGAAGCTCTTGTCGTCGCGCAGCAGCACGTTGAAGGGCGGGCGGAAACGCTTGATGAGCTGCGCTTCCAATAGCAGCGCCTCGGCCTCCGAACGGGTAGTGACGATCTCCATGCTGCGCGTCTGGCTAACCATGCGCTGCAATCGCCCGGAGAGCTGCGCGACCTGGGTGTAGTTCGCCACCCGCGCCTTCAGCGAGCGCGCCTTGCCCACATACAGCACCTCGCCCCGCGCATCGACCATGCGATAGACGCCGGGGACGGGCTTCAGCACCTTCACCGTCGCGCGGATCGCCGACACGCCGCCCTCGAGGTCGGGCTGCGCGTTGGCGACGGTCTGGGCGGCGCGCGTCTCGTCGAAACGCTGCTGCCCACGCGGATCGTGGGGGGTACCTGCGGGGGTTCGGGCCATGGGGTGCAGATAGGGACGAGAGGGGGCGATTGGCAATCGCTGCCGGGGCTCCTATCGGCAGCCATGTGGACCAGAGCGACGTCATCATCCTCGGCGCGGGTGCGGCCGGGCTCTATTGCGCCGGGCAGGCGGGGCAGCGCGGCCTCAAGGTGGCGTTGCTCGAGAAGGCAGATGCGCCGGGCAAGAAGATCCTGATTTCGGGTGGCGGGCGCTGCAACTTCACCAATCTCGGCGCGGGGCCGGCCAATTATCTCTCCGCCAACCCCCACTTCGCCAAGAGCGCGCTCGCCCGCTACACGCCCGCCGACTTCATCGCGCTGGTCGAGAAGCACGGCATCGCGTGGCACGAAAAAACGCTGGGGCAGCTGTTCTGCGACGGCTCGGCGCGCCAGATCGTCGACATGCTGCTCGCCGAGTGCCCGCCCGAGCAGGTGGTGCTGACCTGCGGGGTGGATGTGGCCGAGGTGGCGCAGGACGAAAGCGGCACCTTCACCGTCAGCGCCGCCGATGGGCGAGCGTGGCAAGCCCCGGCACTGGTGATCGCCACCGGCGGGCCTTCGATCCCGAAGATGGGCGCGAGCGACTTCGCCTACCGCCTTGCGCGGCAGTTCGGCCTCAAGGTGGTCGAGCCGCGTCCCGCCCTCGTCCCGCTCACGCTGGGCGGCGAGGACGTGCTGTTCCGCGAGCTTTCGGGCGTCGCCGCGCCGGTGCGGGCGCGCGCCGGCCAGAGCGAGTTTGCCGAGGCCGCGCTGTTCACCCACAAGGGTCTGTCGGGGCCGGCGATCCTCCAGGTCTCCTCCTATTGGCGGCACGGCGAGCCGATCGGCATCACCTTCCTCCCCGAGGCGCGAAGCGACTGGCTGCTTGCAGCCAAGCGCGACCGCCCGCGCGCGTCCCTGCGCACTCTGCTGCGCGAGCGGCTGCCGGACCGGCTGGCCGACGCGCTCGCCGACCGGCTGGCGCTGGAACACGAGCTCGGCAATTGCGCGGACAAGGACCTTCGCGCCGCCCAAAGCCGGCTTGCCGACTGGCGCTTCGCCCCCAATGGCACCGAGGGCTATGCCAAGGCCGAGGTTACCGCCGGGGGCATCGCCACCGCCGAACTCTCCAGCCGCACGATGGAGGCGGCCAAGGTGCCCGGCCTCTACGCGATCGGCGAGGCGGTCGACGTCACCGGCTGGCTCGGCTGCTACAACTTCCAGTGGGCCTGGGCGAGCGGCCACGCCTGCGCGGAGGCCTTGGCGGGACACCTCTAGGAAGACCTCGGGCCGCAGGCCCGCAAGCGCGAACGCAT
>JBJTSG010000137.1:0-2867 GCA_046076505.1 Erythrobacter sp.
AACCGGGCGGGAAGTATGTCGCCAAGGACATGCACGAGGCCGGCGGGGTCTACATGGCGATGAAGACGCTGCTCGACGGCGGGTTCATCGACCCCAACCCGATCACCGTCACCGGCAAGACCATCGGCGAGAACCTGGAAGAGATCACCTGGAACCCCGACCAGAAGGTCTTCTACGACGTGAAGTCCCCGATCACGCCGACCGGCGGGGTGGTGGGCCTCAGGGGCTCGCTCGCCCCGGACGGCGCCATCGTCAAGGTCGCCGGCATGGCGCGCCTCCAGTTCTCCGGCCCGGCGCGGGTGTTCGACTGCGAGGAAGATGCCTTCGCCGCCGTCGAGAGCCGCGACATCGCGGAAGGTTGCGTGATCGTCATCCGCTACGAAGGCCCGAAAGGCGGCCCGGGCATGCGCGAGATGCTCTCCACCACCGCCGCGCTCTACGGGCAGGGCATGGGCGAGAAGGTCGCGCTGATCACCGACGGACGTTTCTCCGGCGCGACGCGCGGCTTCTGCATCGGCCACGTCGGCCCGGAGGCGGCCGATTGCGGCCCGATCGCCCTCGTCGAGAACGGTGACATCATCACCATCGATGCCGAGGCCGGCACCATCGACCTAGAGGTCGCCGAGGACATTCTCGCCGAGCGTCGCAAAACGTGGCAGCCGCGCACGAACGACTACCAGTCGGGCGCGCTGTGGCGCTATCAACAGGTCGTCGGCAAGGCGCGATACGGCGCCATCACCCATCCGGGAGCGAAGTCGGAGACCCATGTTTTCGCGGACATCTAGCAGCAGTGTCCTGCTGGTTACCGTCGCGCTCGTCGGCGGATGCGACGCGCAGGCCGACCTCTCGCCTTCCCCTGATGCGGTGGCCTCGGCCTCGCCTGCGGGTCCGGCGATCACCTGCGCCGTCGCCGGCAGCACCACGCTCGGGCCCGGGTGCCTGATCGAGCGGCTCGCCGGGGGCAGCGAGATCGTCCTTTACCACCCCGACGGCGGCTTCCGGCGCATCGTCCGCGATCCGGCCACCGGCACTCTCAGGGCGCGCGACGGTGCCGAGCTGCTGGTGGTCGAGGAGCGCGGTGCCGACGCGATCCGCTTCGCGGTCGGCGCGGATCGCTACCGCGTGCCCCTCGCGCTGCTCGAACCGCCCAAGTGAGCGCTGCTCAGGTCCTCACCGCCGCCCAGATGCGCGCCGCCGAGCAGGCGCTGTTCGATGCCGGGATGCCGGTCATCGACCTCATGGAGCGCGCGGCCGGGGGCGCGGCCGAGTGGATCCGCCGCTGCGCCGCGGGCCGTGCGGTGACGGTGCTGTGCGGCCCCGGCAACAACGGCGGCGACGGCTACGTGATTGCCCGCAGGCTGCGTGAGGCGGGGAACGCCGTGCGCTTGGTCGCGCCGGTCGCGCCCGCCACCGAGTCCGCCCGGGAGGCACGCCGCCGCTGGGGCGGGCCGGTCGCCGAGGCGGGCGAGGGTGCCGCGGGCGACGTGTTCGTCGACTGCCTGTTCGGCTCCGGCCTCGCCCGCCCGCTGTCGGACGAGCACGCAGCGCTGCTGCAAGGTCTCGCTGCGGGCCACCGCTTCCGCGTCGCGGTCGATCTGCCCTCCGGGGTCGCCACCGACAGCGGCGCGGTGCTGAACGACAGCCTGCCCACCTTCGACCTGACGCTCGCGCTCGGTGCCTGGAAGTTCGCGCATTGGAGCCTGCCGGGCCGCGCGCTGATGGGGCAGCTGCGGCTCGTCCCCATCGGCATCGAGGCGGTGGAGGGCGCTGCGCAGAGCGTCGAGCGGCCGCGCATCGCCGTCCCTGACGCGGACAGCCACAAGTACCGCCGCGGCCTCCTCGCGATTCTTGCCGGCGCGATGCCGGGCGCGAGCCTGCTCGCCGCCGCTTCGGCGCAGCACGCCGGGGCAGGCTATGTGAAGCTCCTCGCGCCGCACGCCGATCCGCGCAATCCGCCCGACGCGGTGACCGACAGTGCGCCGCTGGACGAGGCGCTCGCCGACAGCCGCATCGCGGCGGTACTGGTTGGGCCGGGGCTCGGGCGTGACGCTGCGGCCCGCGAGACGCTCGAGGCCGCCTTGCGCCACGCCCGCACGCTCGTGATCGACGCCGACGCCCTGATGCTGCTGGCCCCCACGATGCTCCCTGAAGGCAAGCCGATCCTCGCCACCCCGCATGACGGCGAGCTCGAGGCGCTCTGCCGGAGTTTCGGTGTCGCGGGCGACACGCGCCGCGAGCGGGCGCTCGCCCTTGCCGCAGCGAGCGGCATGGTGGTGCTCGCGAAAGGCCCGGATAGCATCATCGCCGCCCCCGATGGCCGCTGTGCGCTCGGCACGCCCGCGCCGAGCTGGCTCTCGGTCGCGGGCACGGGCGATGTCCTTGCCGGCATCGCAGCGAGCCGCATGGCGACCGGCCGCGATGCATTCGACGCCGCCTGCGAGGCGCTCTGGCTCCACGGCGAGGCCGCGCGCCGCGCCGGCGCCGCCTTCACACCATCGCAGCTTGCGCAAGCGGTGCAGGGGGCGCTAGCGGCGGCCTTGTGAGCCTCCCCGAACCCATCATCCGCTTCGCCGCCAAGGGCGACGGCGTGACCGCCTCCGGACGCCATGTTGCGGGCGCCGTTCCGGGCGATCTCGTCGACGCCGCGGGGGTCGTCACCCCGGGCGCGCATCACCAGATACCCCCCTGCCGACATTTCGGCATTTGCGGCGGCTGCCAGCTCCAGCACGCCGACGACGCCGTGCTCGCCGATTTCGTGCGCGACCGGGTCGTCCATGCGGCGCGCGGGCAGGGGCTGGAAGCGGCCGAGGTGCTCCCCGTCCACCTCTCGCCTCCGCACACCCGCCGCCGCGCGGGGCTGCACGGCC
>JBJTSG010000138.1:0-4559 GCA_046076505.1 Erythrobacter sp.
GCGGCGGGCGGCGCGGCCGAGAGCGTTTGGGTCTTAACATCCATCCCTCAAGCCCTTACTCGCAGGCGCTCACTTGCGCAAAGGGGAAGGGTGATGGGCGGTGGCGTCGGGTTCGGTGATGAAGGCGCGCGGAGCTCCGCCTGGGCGCGGTTGCGCGATCTGCCCCGTCACACGCTCGCGGAGCTTTTTGCCGCCGATGCCTCGCGCGCACAGGCGCTGACCCGGCGCATCGATTGGCCCGTCGAGCCCGGCAGCGATGCCGAGACCGGGATGCTCGTCGATTTCTCCAAGACCCACCTTTCGGACGAGGGGCTCGCCGCCTTCGAGGCGCTCGCCGAGGCGGCGGGCCTCGGCGCGGCGCGCGCGGCGCTGTTCGGCGGCGGGATCGTCAATCCGACCGAGGCGCGCGCGGCCACCCACGGCGCGCTGCGCGGCAGCGGCACACCCGCGCAGGTCGAGGAAGCCGAGGCGCTGCTCGCCCGCATGGGAATGCTGGTCGAGGCGATCCACCAGGGCGCGCTGGGCGAGGTGAAGCACTGCATCGCGATCGGCATCGGCGGCTCGGCGCTGGGCCCCGCACTCGCCATAGATGCGCTGACCCGCGACCTTGCGCTGGTCGACGTGCACGTCGTCTCGAACATCGACGGCCTCGCGCTCGAACAGGCCTTTGCCGCCTGCGATCCGCAGACGACCCTCGTCGCGGTCGCCTCCAAGACCTTCACCACCATCGAGACCATGACCAATGCGGCAAGCGCGCTGAAGTGGCTCGGGGACAACGGCGTCGAGGACCCGCACGGGCAGGTCGTCGCGCTCACCGCCGCGCCCGAGAAGGCGGTCGAGTGGGGCGTCGACGAGACCCGCATCCTGCCGTTCCCGGAAAGCGTCGGCGGACGCTATTCGCTGTTCTCCTCGATCGGTTTCCCGGTGGCGCTGGCGATCGGCATGGACGAGTTCCGGGCGATGCTCGCCGGGGCGAAGGCGGTCGACGACCACTTCCGCCAGACCGAGGGCCGCGCCAACACCCCGCTGCTCGCTGCCTTCGCCGACCAGTATTACACGCGCCTTTGCGGCTGCCAGACCCGCGCGGTCTTTGCGTATGACGAGCGGCTGAAGCTGCTGCCCGACTACCTCCAGCAACTCGAGATGGAATCGAACGGCAAGAGCGTGACCAGCAGCGGCGCGCCCGTTGAGGGCCCGACCGCGGCGATCACCTGGGGCGGCGTCGGCACCGACGCGCAGCACGCGGTGTTCCAGCTGCTCCACCAGGGCACGCATCTGGTGCCGGTCGACTTCATCGCGAGCATCGCGCCCGGCGACGATCTCGATCCCGCGCACCACCGGATCCTCCTGATGAACTGCCTTGCGCAAGGCGCCGCGCTGATGGCGGGCAAGCCCTCGGACGACCCTGCGCGCGCCTATCCCGGCGACCGGCCCTCGACCACCTTCCTCGTCGAGGACTGCGACGCGGCCGCCCTGGGCGCCCTCATCGCCTTCCACGAGCACCGCACCTTCGCCAATGCCGTGCTGATGGGGATCAACCCCTTCGACCAGTTCGGGGTCGAGCTCGGCAAGGCGATCGCCAGGCAGATCGAGAGCGGGGAGGGGGATTTCGACCCGAGCACCAAGGCGCTGATGGCGGCGGCGGGGCTGGGTTGAACGCGTAATCAATTGACATTTCGGTGGCGGGCCCCCACATGACCGCCATCGAAGCGCGCTAGCCATGCGTGAAGCGGCGGAGTTCTGAAAGCATCCGCCCCGGCCGCGCCTCGGTCTTTTTCCCAAGGACTTCCCTTTTCACGCGGGCGGTTTGAACCCCCGCGCCGCGCCCGGCGTCCGTTTGGACGTGCCGGGCCGCGTCGCACATACTGCGAGTATCACATGACCACTTTCGCTGACCTCGGGCTGTCGCAGCCCGTGCTCCAGGCCCTCGACATGAAGGGCTATTCGACGCCGACCCCGATTCAGGAACAGGCGATCCCCCCCGTGCTCAAGGGCCGGGACCTCCTCGGCATCGCCCAGACCGGCACCGGCAAGACCGCCGCCTTCATGCTTCCGAGCATCGACCGGCTGCGCGAGGCTGACAAGCCGATCCCCTTCAAGTCGTGCCGCATGCTGGTGCTTGCGCCGACCCGCGAACTCGCGGTGCAGATCGCCGACAGCGCCAAGGATTACGGCGCGCTTGCGGGCCTCAAGGTGCAGTGCATCGTCGGCGGCACGAGCGTGGGCAAGGATCGCAACAAGCTCCACCGCGGCACCGATATTCTGGTGGCGACCCCGGGGCGTCTGCTCGACCTCGTCGAACAGAAGGCGTTCAACCTCGCAGGCATTGAGATTCTGGTGCTCGACGAGGCCGACCAGATGCTCGACCTCGGCTTCATCCACGCTTTGAGGAAGATCCGCGAACTGGCGCCAAAGGATCGCCAGACGCTGTTCTTCTCCGCCACCATGCCCAAGGCGATCAAGGAGCTGGTGAGCGGCTATTGCAACAACCCCGTGCAGGTCTCGGTGACCCCCGAGAGCACCACGGCCGAGCGCATCGACCAGTATCTCTTCATGGTGCAGCAGGATGAGAAGCTCTCGCTCCTCCAGATGATCCTCAAGGGGCGTCACCCGGTGCCGGGCGAGTTCGAGCGCATCCTGATCTTCACCCGCACCAAGCACGGCGCCGACCGGGTGGTGAAGAAGCTCGCCCAAAGCGGGATCGAGGCCAACGCGATCCACGGCAACAAGTCGCAGCCGCAGCGCCAGCGCGCTCTGGACGAATTCAGGAAGGCCCGCGTGCCGATCCTTATCGCGACCGATGTCGCCGCGCGCGGGATCGACATTCCGGGGGTGAGCCACGTCATCAATTACGAGCTGCCCAATGTGCCCGAGCAATATGTCCACCGCATCGGCCGCACCGCGCGCGCCGGGCGCGACGGGGTGGCGATCGCCTTCTGTGCCGAGGACGAGCGCGCCTACCTCAAGGACATCCGCCGCACCACCGGCGCCGAGCTCGAGCGCCTGCCGCTCCCCGACAACTTCCGCGCGGTCGTGGAAGGGGAAGGGCCGGAGAAGCCCGCACCGCGACAGCCCATGAAGCGCGTGCAGCCGCGCCCGCTCGGTGGGCGCAAGCCGCAAGGGGAACAGCGGGGCGATCGCCGTCCCCAGCAGGGTGAACAGCGCCGCAGCGCCGAAGCTCATGGGGGCGAGCGTCGTCACCAGGGCGATCGCAAGCCGCAGGGCGAGCGTCGCCCGGCCGAGACGCATGGCGGTGATCGCCGTGCCTTCGGCGGCGGCAAGCCCGGTGGCGGGCGTCCGCAGGGTGCGGGCGGCAACAGCGGCGGCGGCGGCGGCAGCAGCAGCAGCAACCGCAACCGCAACCGCAATCGCGGCCGTCGCGGCGGCGGGGGCGGCGGGCGTCCCCGCGCGGCTCAGGGCTGAACCGGCCCACAGGTAACCTTCCCCTATGGCAAGGCGAACTCCTCACCCGGAGCGCGCCTTGCCATTGGTTTTCGCCGGCCCATGGGCCATATCGCGCGTCCAAGACATGCAAGGATGACGCGCCGTGGCTGACGAATACGACTACGATCTCTTCACCATCGGCGCAGGCTCGGGCGGGGTGCGCGCGAGCCGCGTCGCGGCCGCCCACGGCGCGCGGGTCGCGGTCGCCGAGGAATACCGCGTCGGCGGCACCTGCGTGATCCGCGGCTGCGTGCCCAAGAAGATGCTCGTCTACGGCGCGCACTTCGCCGAGGATCTCGAGGACGCGAAGCAGTTCGGCTGGACCATCGAGGGCAAGAGCTTCGACTGGGCGGCGCTGCGCGATCTCGTCCAGAACGACGTGACGCGCCTCGAAGGGCTCTATGGCCAGACGCTGGGCAACCACAACGTCACCATCTTCCCCGAGCGCGCGACGATCACCGGTCCGCACGAAATCACCCTGGCAAGCGGCCAGACCGTCACCGCCAAGTACATTCTGATCGCCACCGGGGCGCGCCCGCATATCCCCGACTTCCCCGGCAACGAGCACGTCATCACCTCGAACGAGGCCTTCCACCTCGAGACCCTGCCGCGCCGCATCCTGATCGCCGGCGGGGGTTACATCGCCAACGAGTTCGCGGGCATCTTCAACGAGTTCGGCTGCAAGGTGACGATCGCCAACCGATCCGACACGATCCTGCGCGGCTACGACACCGCGGTGCGCGACCGGCTGCTGCAGATCTCGATGGTCAAGGGCATCAGCTTCCTGTTCCACGCCGAGTTCGAAAGCGTCGAGAAGCAGGAGGACGGCACGCTCATGGTCAAGCTCACCGGGCAGGAGCCGTGCGAATACGACGCGGTGATGGTCGCGACAGGCCGCGTGCCCAACGTCGAGGGACTGGGACTCGAGAACGCCGGGGTCGAACTCGGCGCGCGCGGCGAGAGCGTCGTCGACACGTTCAGCCGCACCAATGTCCCCCACATCTATGCCGTGGGCGACGTCACCGACCGGGTGCAGCTCACGCCCGTCGCGATCCGCGAGGGCCAGGCCTTCGCCGATAGCATGTTCGGCCCAGGCGAACCCTATGCGGTCGACC
>JBJTSG010000139.1:0-3373 GCA_046076505.1 Erythrobacter sp.
CGACCCGGACACCCCGCCCCATGATCGACTACTTCGCGCTCGCTCTCGGACATGGCCTTCTGGCCATCGCCCTGCTGCGCCTCGTCATGCGGCGCGGGCTCGACGAGGACCCGCTGATCGAGGCGATCCGCAAGGAGGCCGCCAGCGGGCGCAAGGCGGCAAGCGCGGCGGGACGCAGCGCCGCGCGCCGGGAGCGCGGCGGCGCAGCCGCCGACGCAGCGGCGGTCCGGGAGGACCCATGATCGACCTCGTCCTCCTCGCCTTCATCGGCTACGTGCTGGTGCTCGGCCTCAGGCGCCCGTTCCTGTGGGTGCTGCTCTATGTCTACATCGACATCCTCGCGCCCCAACGGATTGGCTACGGGATCATCACCAGCGTGCCGGTCTCGCTGATTGCCTTCGCCGCGGCGTTCGGCGGGTGGCTCGCGCTCGATCGCAAGGACGGCGTGCGCTTCACCGCAAGACAGGGCCTGCTGCTCGCGCTGCTGCTCTACTGCTGGTGGACCACCGGCCATGCCGATTTCGCCGAAGAGGCGGCGACCAAGTGGGACTGGGTGTGGAAGTCGCTGCTCTTCGCGATCTTCCTCCCCTTCACCCTCACCACCCGGGCGCGGATCGAGGGGCTGGCGACGGTGCTGGTGCTGACGGTCGCCACGATCGTCATCGGCGCAGCGATGAAGACCGTCCTCGGCGGCGGGGGCTACGGAACGCTCGCCTTCTTCGTCAACGACAACTCGGGGATCTACGAAAGCTCAACACTTGCGACGATCGCGATTGGCCTCGTCCCCATCGTGTGGTGGGTGGTGCGCTATGGCACGATCTTCCCCAAGCACTGGACGGTCGTGCTCTTCGCCGCGGCGCTGACTTTCGCCTGTCTGCTGATTCCGGTCGGCACCGAGGCGCGCACGGGCCTGCTGTGCATCGCCGCGCTCGCGGGGCTGATGCTGCGCTACACCAAGCGGAGGCTGCTGTTCGTGGCGGGCGCGGGCGTGCTGGCGCTCACTGCCATCCCCTTCCTCCCCCAGTCCTTCTACCAGCGCATGTCGACCATCGCCGAGCACGACGGCGACGAGAGCGCCTCGACCCGCGTGGCGGTGTGGCAGTGGACCCTCGACTACGTTGCCGAGCGGCCGTTCGGCGGCGGCTTCGACGCCTACCGCTCGAACCGCTTCACCTACACCATGCCGGTCAAGGTGACCGACGGGAACACCACCAGCGTCACCTATCGCGAGGTCGAGGACAAGGCCCGCGCCTTCCACTCCTCGATCTTCGAGATGCTGGGCGAACAGGGCTGGCCGGGGCTGATCATGTGGGCGCTGCTGCACCTCATGGGCCTGTGGCAGATGGAGCGCCTCCAGCGCCGCTGGCGCAGGCGGTCGGCGGATGAGGAGGAGGACGAGGCGACCCGCTGGATAGCCCCGCTCGCCGGCGCGCTGCAGATGGGCGCGGTCATCTACCTCGTGGGTGCGACCTTCCAGGGGATCGCCTATCAGCCGGTGATGCTGATGCTTGCTGGGCTCCAGATCGGGCTCAACACCTATTGCAGCCGCATCGATTCGGAACGCCGCGATCTGGCCCGCAAGACCGCGCGGCGCGCTCCGACCACACCCGATGTGGCCGGTGCCGTAGCGGCATAGCCTCCTCCCATTTCAGGGGCGTTGCGCTCCCCTCACGCTTGCGCCATGAAGCCCGGCGCAACGACGCGCCGCGAGCTCGGGATTCCGCAGGCGCGCAATCAGAGGAGGAGCCCCATGAACGCGCAGGATTTGGCCGCCAAGGTCGGCGAGAACATCGGCACCAGCGAGTGGGTCGAGATGAGCCAGGAGCGCATCAACCAGTTCGCCGAGGCGACCGGTGACCACCAGTTCATCCACGTCAACGAAGAGATGGCCAAGATGACCCCGTTCGGCGGAACCATCGCCCACGGCTTCCTGACCTTGTCGATGATCCCCTATCTCGGTGCCCAGGGCGGCGCCCCGCGCGTCGACGGCGTGAAGATGGGCGTCAACTACGGCGGCAACAAGACCCGCTTCATCGCCCCCGTGCGCGCCGGCAAGCGCATCCGCGGCCACTGGAAGCTCGTCGAGATGGTCGAGAAGCGCCCCGGCCAGTGGCAGCAGACCTGCGAGATCACGATCGAGATCGAAGGCGAGGACAAGCCCGCCCTGATCTGCGAGTGGATCACGCAATACTTCGTGTGATCGCCCATTCATTCTGATCGTCACCCCGGCGCAGGCCGGGGCCCAGGGCCACAAGCGCCCCACCCAGCCGCCCGAGTCCCCGGCTTTCGCCGGGATGACGGCAAGAGCGAGAAACAAGGATACCTCTCCCATGGCCCGTGACGCCGTCATCGTCTCCACCGCCCGCACGCCGATCGGGCGCGCTTACCGGGGCGCCTTCAACGCCACCCCCGGCGCGACCCTCGGCGCGCTGTCGCTGACCCCCGCGATCGAGCGCGCCGGCATCGAAGCCGGCGAAATCGACGACGTGGTGTGGGGCACCGTCCTCACGCAAGGGACCCAGGCCGGCAATATCGCCCGCCAGGTCGCCCTGCGCGCCGGCTGCCCGGTCGGGGTCGCTGCCCAGACCATCGACCGCCAGTGCTCCTCGGGTCTGATGGCGATCGCCACCGCCGCCAAGCAGATCATCGTCGACAACATGGATATCGTCGTCGGCGGTGGTCAGGATTCGATCTCGATGGTCCAGACCCCCGAGATGCGCGTGTCGCCCGACCGCTCGCTGATCGCGATGCACAAGGACGTCTACATGCCGATGCTCGGCACCGCCGAGACCGTCGCCAAGCGCTACAACATCAGCCGCGAGGCGCAGGACGAGTACGCCCTGCAGTCGCAGCAGCGCACCGCCGCCGCACAGGCCGCGGGCAAGTTCGATGATGAAATCGTCACGGTCACCGCGACAATGAACGTGACCGACAAGGAAACGAAGGAAGTCTCGCAGAAGGAGATCACTCTCTCCAAGGACGAGGGCAACCGTCCCGAAACCACACTCGAAGGCCTCCAGAGCCTCCAGCCGGTGATGGGCCCGGGCATGAACATCACCGCGGGCAACGCCTCGCAGCTGTCGGACGGTTCCTCGGCGAGCGTGCTCATGGAAGCCAAGCTCGCCGAACAGCGCGGACTCCAGCCGCTCGGCCGCTATGTCGGCATGGCGGTCGCCGGCACCGAGCCCGACGAGATGGGCATCGGCCCGGTCTTCGCGATCCCGAAGCTGCTCAAGCAGACCGGCCTCAAGATGGACGACATCGGGCTGTGGGAACTGAACGAGGCTAGCGTCCGCGCTCGTGGTGTAATTTCTGGTGGAGATTGAGGTGATCGCATGGGGTGGGGCATGCCCCACCCCATGCGATTTCGATC
>JBJTSG010000140.1:0-6841 GCA_046076505.1 Erythrobacter sp.
CCATGCGATCACCTCAATCTCCACCAGAAATTACACCACGAGCGCGGACGCTAGCACGGAAATCCACAGGCCTCCTGCGCGACCTTCCAGTTGCAACGCAGTTTTTTGGCGACGTGCACCGCCTTGTAGCGCCGTTCGAAAGGGATCGGCTCGAAGTGGCGGTCAATGTCGCCGAGGAAATCCTCGAAGCTTCCGGCCTTGTCGTCGGGATTGATGAACACGAACCCGCCCCAGCGCCCGACGCGCACCGGCGGCAGGCTGTGGGTCTTTTCGCTGACGCCCGGGAAATCCCATTGGCAGGGGACCTCCTTCAGGGTGCCGTCGAGCTTCCAGCCCCATCCGTGGAATGGACAGCGGAAGCCCTTGAGCCCCTGCGCATCCTCCGTCAGCAGCGCGCGCCCGCGGTGGAGGCAGGCATTCGGGAACGCCTTGATCTCGTCGGGCCCGGTGCGCACGATGATGAACGACAGGTGTGCGATGTCGTAGACGTGGCTGTCGCCGACATTCGGGATGTCGTCCTCGTGGCAGGCCATCTGCCACACCCGCTTCCACAGCCGCTCGACCTCGAGATCGAAGAAGTCGCGCGACCAGTAGATCGCCGGATCGACGATCGTCGGTCCCGGCGCGAGCGGCGCGTCTTCGCGCAGGCGCTCGGGTACGGTGTGCGTATCCATGTCGAGTAGCTCGCCATAGGCGATGCCGTTCGAGCGGTTGGTGCCTGTCAGTGTCTCGACCATGATGCTCTCCCCTCTCCAGTGCCGCGGAATGTGCCGCAGCGGGCTGACGCGAAGCGTTGACCTCGGTCAAACACGCCTCCTCGCAAAAGTGAGAGCCCGCGCACCCGGTTGCGCATGGCCGCGTGCCTGATAGTTCTGGACCGACACGCACGGGGAGACGAACATGAAACGACGCTTGGTGGGGCTAGGAATGGCTGCGGCGATCGCGTTGGCGGCAGGGCCGCTCGCGGCGAAGACGCCGAAGCGCGAGCAGGTCGAGGCTGCGGTCAAGGCGCAGCATGACGCCACGGTGCAGGCGCTGCGCAACTGGGTCGCGGTCCCCACCATCGCCGCTGAGAAAAAAGGCACGCCCGAGGGCGCGGAGTACATGAAGAAGCTCGCGCTCGATGCGGGCTTCCAGCAGGCCAAGGTGATCCCCACGGACGGTGTGCCCGCCGTCTTCGCCACGCTCGATGCGGGTGCCAATACCACCGTCGGAATCTACTTCATGTACGACGTCAAGCAGTTCGACCCGGCCGAGTGGAACGCGCCGCCGCTCGAGGGGCGGCTCGTCGACCGACCGGGCGAAGGCAGGAGCATCGTCGGGCGCGGCGTCGTAAACCAGAAGGGCCCGCAGATGGCCTTCCTCGCCGCGATCAAGGCGATCCAGGCGAGCGGGCGCAAGCTTCCGGTCAATCTCGTGCTCGTCGCGGAAGGCGAGGAAGAGGTCGCCTCGACGCACTTCGACCAGGTTGTCGCCGTGCCCGAGGTGCAGGCCGCGCTCGCGAAGACGGTGGGCGTGTTCATTCCCGCCGCCAACCAGAACAAGGACGGAAGCGCGGAGATCACCTTGGGCGCCAAGGGGGCGGTCGAGTTTCAGCTGGTGGTGGGCGGCGAGACCTCGGACAAGTACCCCAAGACCGACATTCACTCCTCGAACTATGCCCGGATCGAGAGTCCCGCATGGCGGCTCGTCAAGGCGCTGAACACGCTGGTGGCGGACGACGGTCACACCCCCGCCATCGATGGCTGGTTCGAGAACGTCGCCCCGCTGACGCCTCGGCAGAAGGAGCTGATCGCCGAGGCCGC
Source organism: Erythrobacter sp. (assembly GCA_046076505.1). Classification (GTDB taxonomy): domain Bacteria; phylum Pseudomonadota; class Alphaproteobacteria; order Sphingomonadales; family Sphingomonadaceae; genus Erythrobacter. Next base: position 1,806 of record JBJTSG010000140.1, read on the forward strand.
CAAGCCGGAGCGCGAGAAGCAGCAGAAGGCGCTGCTCGGCATCGGGCAATGGATCGGGAACGAGGATTACCGGACCAGCCTCGAGCGTTTCTATTCGCAGCCGACCGTCAACATCCAAGGCCTCGTTTCGGGCTACACCGGCGAAGGTGGGAAGACCGTGCTGCCCGGCCGTGCAGAGGCGAAGCTCGAGTTTCGGCTCGTACCGAAGATCACCAAGGCCGAAGCCGTGGCGAAGCTCAAGGCCCACCTTGCGAAGCGCGGGTTCGACGATGTGCGGGTGACCGTCTCGGGTGGCTATGGCCCCAACGAGACCGATGAGGACGCGCTCCTGATCCGCGCCCAGAAGCGCCTCTTCGAGGAATTGGGCATTCCCTACACCATCCGCCCGCGCAACGCGGGGAGCTGGCCGGGCGTGGTGTTCAACGGTCCGCCACTGAACCTCCCAGCCTCGCAATTCGGCCTCAGTCGCGGCAGCGGGGCGCACGCGCCCAACGAGTGGTTTCTGATCGAGAGCAGCGACCCTAAGGTCTACGGGCTCGACCAGGCGACCATGGCCTTCGTCGATTACCTCTATGTGCTCGCCGACGAGGCGGCGAAGAAGAAGTAGCTTGCTAGCCCTCGCCCGGCTCGACAATCCGGAGCATCTCGGCCTCGAACTGCTCCGGATCGCGTGCCATCAGCGTCGAGGACGCGTTGAGCGCGAGACCGCCGTGTAGCGTCATCCAGGTGCGCATTACCCGGCGGCGGCCCGCATCGGGATCCGCCTCGTCCGGCGCCAGCACGGCGAGGGCGCGGGCGATGACCCGGTCGCGCGCAGACCCGAGCGCCGGGCTCGCCTGCCCCGCATCGGCGCGCTGGCGCATCATCAGCGTGTAAAGCTGCGGCCGGGCGAGGCCGAAGCGGAGGTAGGCGATAACGAAACCGCGCTCCGTCTGTTCTGCGTCCAGCACGTCGGCAAGCAGCGCGAAACCCCGTGCGCTGACCTCGCGCAGCAGACCCTCGCGGTCGGCGAAGTGGTGGTGCAGCGTGCGGTGCGCCACGCCCAGCGCCTGTGCAATTGCGCGCATCGCGATGCCCTGCTCGCCGACCTCCTCGATGCTCGCCAAGGCGCGGTCGACCGCCTCGGCGCGCACGTCCCCATGGCGGTAGGAGGCACGCTGTGTCAGGCGAGTTTCTTGAGGTGCCATGCGACCTTCATGGTGGCGACGTCTTCCCCTGCCTCATCGTGCATGGTGACCGCGACGTCAAAGGCCACCTTGCCGTCGGCATCGAGCTTGGCGATGAGCGCCGGCCCATCCTCCGAAAGGGTCGCGGCGGCGGTGATTGTGCCTTTGGCGACACGCACGTAGCGGATCTCGGCCGCGCCGGCGACAGGGCGGATCTGCGCGAGCCGCGCGGCGAAGGCACCCGCCATCGCCGCGCCCGATGCTGCCTCACCGAGCGTGAACAGCGCGCCGGCGTGCTGGCTGCCGATGTGGTTGATCGTGGTCGGAGCCTGCGCAAGCCGGGCTGCGGCATGGTCATCGCCGACCTCGACGATCTCGACACCGACGTGGGTGGCGAAAGGAACAGACGTGGCAAGCTGGGCTCGGATCATCTCGTGGAGGGTCATGGGAGAAGCCTTGTATTTATCCATTGGATAACTTTTCATCGCCCGGCGCCGCTCGCCTGTCAACCTCTCACACTCGCCGCCATCAGAAAGCAAAAGGCCGCTCCGCGCGTAGCGGAGCGGCCCCTGCATTATTGCTTCCGAAGCTGCGTCAAGCGGCAGTCGCGAAAGCCTCGGCCGGCAGTTTCATCATGTACTCGCTGCCGGCCTCAAGCTTGCGCCGCAGCGCGCCCGCGTCGGGCAGGAAGCGTTCGGCGTAGTAGTTCGCCGAAACCAACTTCGCCTCGTAGAAGGCCCTGTCCTCGGCCCCCTCGGCAAGCTTTGCCAGAGCGACCTTGGCCATCTTCAGCCAGAAGAAGCCGAGCGTCACGATGCCCATGATGTGCATGTAGTGATGCGCGCCCGCGCCAAGGTGGTTGGGGTTTCCAAGCGCGTTCTGCATGAACCACATGGTCGCCGCCTTCTGTTCGCCGAGCGCCTTCTCGAGGCGTTCGGCGACCGAGGCGAGCTCCGCCACCTGCTTGGCCGAGGCGATTTCCTCGTCGATCATGGCGAAGAAGGCCTGGATCGCCTTGCCGCCGTTCATCGCAAGCTTTCGCCCGCACAGGTCCATCGCCTGCACACCGTTGGCGCCCTCGTAGATCATTGCGATGCGGCTATCGCGAACAAACTGCTCCATGCCCCACTCGCGCACGTAGCCGTGGCCGCCATAGACCTGCTGCATGTTGGTGGCGATGTCGTAGCCCTTGTCGGTGCCGTAGCCCTTTATGACCGGGGTCATCAGACCGATCAGCATGTCGGCTGTCTCGCGCTCCTCGGGAGTCTGCGCCTTGTGGGTGAGGTCGACCTGCAGCGCGCCCCACAGGCACAGTGCCCGCATGGCTTCGGTGAAGACCTTGGCGTCCATCAACATCCGGCGCACGTCGGGATGGACGAAGATCGGGTCGGCCTTGGCTTCTGGATCGGCCGGGCCCGTGAGCGCGCGGCCCTGGCGGCGGTCGAGCGCGTAGTTGACCGCGTTCTGGTAGGCGACCTCGGCCTGGGCATAGCCCTGGATGCCGACGCCAAGGCGGGCGGCGTTCATCATGATGAACATCGCGGCGAGGCCCTTGTTCTCCTCGCCCACAAGATAACCCGTCGCCCCGTCGTAGTTGAGGAGGCAGGTGGCGTTACCGTGGATGCCCATCTTCTTTTCGATCGAACCGCAGGTGACACCGTTGCGCACGCCGGGGTTCCCGTTCTCGTCGAGCAGGAACTTGGGCACGATGAACAGCGAAATCCCCTTGGTCGAGTCGGGAGCGCCCGGGGTCTTGGCCAGCACCAGGTGGATGATGTTGCTGGTGAGGTCATGCTCGCCGGCCGAAATGAAGATCTTGGTGCCGGTGATCGCATAGGTGCCGTCGCCGTTCGGCACCACCTTGGTGCGGATCATGCCGAGGTCGGTGCCGCAGTGCGGCTCGGTGAGGTTCATGGTGCCCGACCACTCGCCCGAGACCATCTTGGGCACGTAGGTCGCCTTCTGCTCGTCCGAACCCTTGGCGAGGATCGCCGAGATCGCGCCGCTGGTGAGGCCCGGATACATGGCGAAGGCCTGGTTGGCGGTGCCGGTATACTCCTCGAGCACGAAGCCGAGCACGTGGGGCAGGCCCTGCCCGCCGAATTCCTCGGGCTGCGCGAGCGTGCCCCAGCCGCTCTCGACATAGGCCTGGTAGGCTTCCTTGAAGCCCGGCGGGGTGGTGACCGAGCCGTCTTCGTGACGGGTGCAGCCGTGCTCGTGGCCCGCCTGGTTGATCGGCGCGAGCACCTCGGCACAGAACTTGCCGGCTTCGTTGATAACGGTCTCGATCATGTCGGGGGTGGCGTTCTCGAAGCCCGGCAGGTTGCCGTAACTGGCAAGATCGAGCACTTCGCTGACGATGAAGCGGGTGTCACGGGTGGGTGCGGTATAGGTCGGCATCGTGTGATCCCTGGATTGAGCAGTGTTGAGAGGGGGTCGAAGGGGGGGCGGCTTGTCAGCCGAGGTCGAGCTTCTCGATCTCGGCGACGAAATCGGTGAGCTCCTTGATCGAGCTGTCGATGTCGTCGCGCTGGGCCTTGAGCTTGGCGATGTGCGCGCGGCACTTCGCGATGGTGACGCGGCGCTGCTCCACCCGGCCGTCGTCGAGGTCGTAGAGATCGATCATCTCGCGGATCTCGGTAAGCGAAAAGCCGACGTTCTTGGCGCGCATGATCCACGCGAGGCGGGCACGGTCGCGCTTCGAGTAGACGCGGGTCAAGCCGACGCGCGCGGGGCTGATCAGGCCCTCGTCCTCGTAGAAACGCAGCGCCCTCGCGGTGCAGCCGAATTCCGAGGTGAGGTCGGAGATGGTGAACTGTTCGCGTTCGTGAACATCGGGGCGCTCGAGGTGGGCGCCATTGCGGCGCGGCTCGGCAGCGGCGTCGGTGGATGCGGGAGCGGTAGCCATGCCGCCCCTCTACCTTACGTTTACGTGAGCGTCAAGCGCGCTTGGGGACGAGCGTCGCCCCGCCCGCGCCCAATGCGATCTCGCGGAAGAAGCAGCTCGTTGCGCCGGTGTGGCAGGTCGGCCCGGCAGGCGTCGCGCGGATCACCAGCGCGTCCTGATCGCAGTCGACCAGCACCGTCTCCACGGCGAGCACATGGCCCGACGTCTCGCCCTTCATCCACAGCCGCCCGCGCGAGCGCGACCAGAAGTGCACTTTGCCTGTCGCAAGCGTCGCCTCGAGCGCCTCGGCGTTCATGTGGGCGACGACCAGCACCTCTCCGCCCGCATGGTCGACCACCACGGCGGTGAGCAGCCCCGCCGAATCGAACCTCGGCGCAAAGGTGCTGCCGGATTCGCGTTCGGCGGTGGTCAGGACAGTCTCGGTCACGGCACACTCCTAGCAGCGCTTCCCTCGCGCCTGGCCTGCAGCGCATGGGACGATTGTTGCAATGTGACAACAGCGGGCTGCAAAAAATGCGCGGCAATCCGCTTTATTCTTCCGCCCGCTGCAACAGAGTGAAACAAGAGCCTCAGGAACTCTCGCAAGGGGTTCTCCACCGAACAGCCCGCATCGCCCGGTGCGGAGGTTCAGGGGGTGACCGGGCCGCGGAACTGGCAGCGGGGTGCCAGCGCGATCGGTTGAACGATAGGGACAGGATCCCGGCGGCCAATCTAGGGGGTGGCCGCCGAGGCCCGCAAGGGCAGATCCGCACCGTTTCGTCACGTGGCGCCCGGGGTCGAAAGGTCCCGGGCGTTATGTTTACGGACTTCACGGATGGATCAGCCGGTGGTCCGCGTCGACCATGGCGAAGCAGGCGAGCGCGATGCTCGCGGGACGTGCTGCGGCCATCGCGGCGATGCAGGCGCGGCTCGTCGCCCCGCTGGTCAGCACGTCGTCGACCAGCACCACGTCCCGACCCGTC
>JBJTSG010000141.1:0-15021 GCA_046076505.1 Erythrobacter sp.
GCGGGGCCTTGGCGGCGGGCGCGCAGGCGGCGAGGCCGAGCGTGAGAGCGAGGACGAGGGGAGGGAGACCGGCTTTCATGGCCGCACATTGCGCGCTAGGGGCAGTGCTTGTCCATGCCCGACCATGCTTCCTTTTCCTCAGGCCGTCCCCCGAAAGCGGCCAAGCGCCGCGTCGACCAGCTGCTGGTCGAGCGCGGTCTGGCGGAAAGCCGTGCCCGCGCGCAGGCACTGGTGATGGCGGGGCTGGTGTTCGCGGGCGAGGTGAAGATCGACAAGCCCGGGCATCAGATCGCGGAAGATGCCGTCCTCGAGGTGCGGGGCCGCGATCATCCCTGGGTGAGCCGCGGGGGCATCAAGCTCGCCCACGCGCTCGAACATTTCGGCCTCTCGCCCGAGGGTGCGGTGGCGATGGACATCGGCTCCTCCACCGGGGGCTTCACCGACGTGCTGCTGACCCACGGGGCGGCGCACGTGTTCTGCGTCGACAGCGGCACCAACCAGCTCGCCTGGAAGCTGCGCGAGGACCCGCGGGTGACGGTGCTCGAGCAGCTCTCCGCGCGGCTGCTGACGCCCGCGCACATCGACCGCCCCTGCGACTGGGTGGTGTGCGACGCAAGCTTCATTTCGCTCGCCAAAGTCCTTGAGGTGCCGCTGCAACTGGCGGCCCCGAAGTGCCGGCTCGTCGCGCTCATCAAGCCGCAGTTCGAGGTGGGGCGCGAGGAGGTCGGCAAGGGCGGGGTGGTGCGCGATCCCGCCCTGCACGTGCGCGTGTGCGAGGCGGTGCGCGGCTGGCTCGAGGGCCTTGGCTGGAGCGTCGAGGGGATCGCGACGAGCCCGATCACCGGGCCGCAAGGCAATGTCGAGTTCCTGATCAGCGCGACGCGCGGTTAGCACGCAAAGAAAAACCGGCGGCAACCCGAAGGTTGCCACCGGCTTTCTTGAACCTTGGCGTCCCGTGAAGGGACTGGTCAATCCCGTGAGGGATTAGCCGGCCGGGGTTTCGGTCGCAGCCGGAGTTTCGGTCGCGGCCGGGGTTTCGGCGGTCATGGCACCGGTTTCGGTGGCAGCCGGGGTTTCTTCGACGACCGGGGTTTCGGCGGTCATGGTGTCGGCGGCGGTGTTGGCGTCTTCAGCCGGCTTCGAGCAAGCGGCGGTGGCGAGAGCGAGGCCGGCGACGGCGACGAGAGCGATCTTCTTCATGGTCATGTTCCCTTTGGCCCGCGCGGGCCGATGATGAGCACTAAGCGCGTTCTTGAATCTCCCCGCCGCCAACGCGCTTTCGAAGCACGGCAGGAATGTGGCAGCCTCTAGTAGACGGATTCGGGCTCCGACATGGGAAATGTGGCGCCCTGCCCCATTTTTACCACATTTTTAACCGGCGGAAGGCGGAATGCGGCAGAAATCGGGCGAGCCCTGATCGTCCCGGCGGCGGGGCGTGGCCTCGTTCCGGGCCAGCCGGGTCGGCGTGGTTGGCGCGGGGCCCGGGCTCTGGTATCGCCGCAGCCCTGATAACCCTGCCCCGCGGAGACGAGATGAACATCCTTGCATCCCCAGCCCAGCTCAGGGCGAGCTTCCTGCGCTGGGCGCTGTTCATGGTGCCGCTGATCCTGCTGGTGGGCTTTGCGGCCGGGCAGCTCGGCGGGCCGGACACGCCGTGGTTCGCCGCGCTCGAAAAGCCCGCGATCTATCCGCCGCCGGCCACCTTCGGGATCGTGTGGAGCGTGCTGTTCGTGCTGATCGGCCTTGCGCTGGCGACGGTGGCGAGCGCGTGGGGCGCGGCCGGGCGCGGCGCCGCGCTGATCGCCTTCGCGATCCATTTCGCGGTGACGCAGAGCTGGACGCTGGTGTTCTTCGGCCTCCAGGACATGTTCGCCGGGCTGATGGTGCTCGGCTTCGGGATCGCCAGCATGCTGATCGTGCTCGCCTTCTTCTACCGCGTCCGGCGCAGCGCCGCGCTGCTGATGCTGCCCTATTTCGCCTGGCTGTGCTTTGCCGCGCTGCTCAACTACCAGTTCATCGTCGCCAACCCCGACGGCGGCCCGCGCGGCGCGAGCGGCTCGGAAACGCGGGTGGAGTTGTAGAGCGACCGCCCTGGTCGGTTACGGGCACCCGTTCCCATTCGTTTGGCGATGATCGGACGGCGCAGCGCCGCAGCCAGCGCGGACGCGCGCCCGCAGCGACGTGCCCGCAGGGGGTGAGAGCGAGGAAGATGCTTGATCCCCGGATCAAGCATCCCCAAATAGAAAGAATGCAAAGCCAGAACCCCATCATCGCCGACCTCGTCAAGCTCGCCAACAGCGCCGCCGGAACCATGGCGGGCATGACCCGCGAGGCGCGCGAAAGCGCCCGCGAGCGGCTGCGCGAGGCTTTCGGCGGCATCGATTTCGTGAGCCGCGAAGAGTTCGAGACGGTCAAGGCCATGGCCGCCAAGGCCCGCGAACAGGCCGACGCCCTCGAAGCGCGCCTCGCCGCGCTGGAAGCGAAGTCCGGACAATAGCACCCTCGCGCGGGCCATGACCTCGCGCGCCTCGGCGATCATGCTCAGCCAGCGTCCGCAGGGCGAGACGGGGACGATGGCGCGTGTCTTGACGGCGGATCAGGGCCTCGTCGCCGCCTATGTCGCCGGGGGGCGGGGACGTCAGATGCGCGCCGTGATGGTGCCGGGCAACCGCGTCGCGGCGGAATTCACGGTCCGGCCCGGGAGCCAGCTGCCCTTCGCCCGGCTCGAGCTCGAGCGATCGCTGGGCGCGCTCATCACCGAACCGCTGCCCGCCGCCGCGATCCAGTGGGCCTGCGCGCTCACCGCCGCCGCGCTCCCCGAGCGCCAGCCCTATCCCGCCTTGCACGCCGCGCTCGGCGGGCTGCTCGACGCCATTGCGCTCGCCCCGTCGGCGCGCGGCTGGGTGAGCGGGCTCGTCGCCTACGAGACCCTGCTGCTCTCCCAGCTTGGCTACGGCGGGGGCGCGCCGCCGCCGCCCGCGCCCGACTGGTCGGGGCAGCTCGCCCAGCTCGAGACCCTCGGCAAGCGCCTCGCGCACTACCTCCTTGCAGGCCGCAAAAGCGATGTTATGGGCGCGCGGACGCTGCTCACCGAGCGGCTCCAGCGCATGGGGTGAGAATGAAGATCGCAGTCCTGCCCGGCGACGGGATCGGCCCCGAGGTGACGGCCGAGGCAGTGGCCGTTCTCGAAAGCCTTGGCCTGCCGGGCCTCACGATGTTCGAGGGTGACGTCGGAGGCGCGGCCTATCACCGCCACGGCCATCCGCTTCCGCAAGAAACGCTGGAGATGGCCCGCGAGGCCGACGCAATCCTGTTCGGCGCGGTCGGCGATCCCTCCTGCGACACGCTCGAGCGGCACCTGCGGCCCGAGCAGGCGATTCTCGGTCTGAGGAAGCATCTCGGCCTTTTCGCCAACCTTCGCCCCGCGCGCGTCTTCGCCGGGCTCGAGCACCTCTCGCCGTTGCGCCCCGACATCGCCGCCGGGCTCGACATGCTGATCGTGCGCGAACTCACCGGCGATGTCTATTTCGGCGCCAAGGGCCAGCGCGTGACCGACACCGGAACACGCGAGGGCTGGGACGCGATGTCCTATGCCGAGGATGAGGTGCGGCGCATCGCCCATGTCGCCTTCCGCGCAGCCGAAGCCTCGGGGCAGACACTCACCAGCGTCGACAAGGCCAATGTGCTCGAGACCAGCCAGCTGTGGCGCGACGTGGTGATCGAGACCGCCGCCGAGTACCCGGGCGTCGCGCTCGACCACATGTACGTGGACAACGCCGCAATGCAGGTGGTGAGCCACCCGGATCGCTTCGGCGTGGTGCTGACCGGCAACCTGTTCGGCGACATCCTGTCCGACCTCGCGAGTGAGGCGGTGGGCTCGATCGGGCTCCTGCCCTCGGCCTCGCTCGGCGAGCGGCGGACCGATTTCGGCACTTTCGGCCTTTACGAGCCGATCCATGGCTCCGCGCCCGACATCGCCGGGCAGGGCAAGGCCAACCCGATGGCGACGATCCTTTCGGCGGCAATGATGCTGCGCCACTCCTTCGGGATGGAGGACGAGGCCGCGCGGATCGAGGCGGCGGTCGCCCGCGCGCTCGCCGACGGCATCCGCGGCGGCGATCTCGGCGGCACCCACGGCACGGCGGCGATCGGCGCAGGCGTGCGCGAGCGGCTCTGACCTCGGGACTTCGCGCGGCGTTATGGTTTATAAAGAATTATCGGGCATGAGAGGGCCATGGAACAATGGGCCCCTCCAGGCGCGCCGCGCATCGCCCGGTCCCCGGCAAGCGCGGTCATGACGCTCGACCTCGCCATCATCCTCCCCACCCTCAACGAGCGTGGCAACCTCGCGCCGCTGGTCGAGCGCATCGACCGCGCGATCGGTTCGGCGGCGGTGTGGGAAGTGATCATCGTCGACGACGACAGCAAGGACGGCACCGCCGACGAGGCGCGTGCGCTGGCGCTGACCGATGCCCGCGTGCGGGTCATCCAGCGTATCGGTCGCCGCGGCCTCGCCAGCGCCGCGATCGAGGGCTTCTGCGCCACCGCCGCGCCCTTCGTCGCGGTGATGGACGCTGACCACCAGCACGATCCCGCGCTCCTGCCGGGGATGCTCGCCGCATTGAAGTCGGGCGAAGCCGAGATCTGCGTCGCCAGCCGCTTCGCCGAAGGGGCGAGCACTGCCGAATGGGCCGCGCCCGAGCGCGAGAAGCTCTCGACCTATGCCAACGCGCTCGCGCGCAAGATCACCGGGGTCGAACTGACCGATCCGATGAGCGGCTATTTCATGCTGCCCGCCGGGCAAGCCCGCGCGCTCGTCCCGCGCCTCTCGGGGATCGGCTTCAAGATCCTCCTCGACCTCCTCGCCACCGCGGACACCTCCATGAACGTCAAGGAATTCCCGTTGAACTTCGCCGCCCGCCGGGAAGGAGAAAGCAAGCTGGACCGCGCCATCCTGTTCGATTTCCTCGCCGGGCTCTACGACAAGACGCTCGGCAAGGTGATCCCCACCCGCTTCGCCCTGTTCGGCACCGTCGGCGCGCTGGGCGTGGGCGTCCATTTCGTCGTCCTCACGAGCCTGTTGTTCCTCGTCGGGCACCACTTCACCCTCGCGCAGTCGGGCGCGGTGCTGGTGGCGATGAGCTTCAACTTCTTGCTCAACAACCGGCTGACCTACCGCGACAAGCGGCTCGAGGGCGCGGGCGCGCTCCTGCGGGGCTGGATCGGCTTCATCGCCACCTGCGCGGTGGGCGGCTTCGCCAACGTCGCCATCGCGACCTTCCTCGAAGGCCAGGGCGTGTTCTGGGCCTTGGCCGCGCTGGCCGGGATCGTGGTCGGCTCGGTGTGGAACTACGCCCTTTCGAGCCGCTTTGTGTGGGGGCGGTTCTGAGCCAGCTTCTTCATTGCGAGGAGCGCAGCGACGAAGCAATCCATGGTCTAGCCGTTCAGTTCGAAGAACAGGTCGCGCCATTCGGGGTTCCCCGCCTCGATCAGTGCGATCTTCTTCGCTCGCGATCCGCCCTTGATCTGCTTCTCGCGGGCGATGGCATGCTCCATTGTCGCATGCAGTTCGAACCACACGAGACGTTTGCAGCTGTGCTCTTTCGTGAAACGGCCGACCAGCCCCTCGCGATGCTGCCATGCACGCTGCGGCAGGTTGGATGTCACGCCCGTGGAGAGCGTGCCGCCTTTGTGGTTTGCCATGGTGTATACGGCGGGTTGGAAATGCCGATTTCGGTCCATGGATTGCTTCGCTTCGCCCGCAATGACGAACCGAACTTGTCTCACCGCCACCCGTCGATCCACATCCACGCCTTGTAGGCGGGCTTGCCGGCCTCGAGCGGGAGCGCGGCGAGTATGGGGAAGAACCAGGCGAACATCGCCGCCGAGGCGAGCGGGATTGCCCAGCCGAGCCACCCGAACCGCCGCGTGCGCACGAGATCACCGCAGGCAAGCGCCAGGGCCGCGAGGAGGAAGATGCTGGGCGTGAAGTAGTGGTAGTAGAACTGCGTCGGCTTGGGCGCGATCACCCACAGGCCGAGGCTCATCCCATAGCCGAGCCCCGCGCCGAGCCGCGCCCAGTTGCGCAGCATCGCGCCGCGCACCAGGCACCACAGCACCGCCGGCAGTCCGATCAGCATGGTCAGCGGATTGCCGATCAGCAGCACCCCGCGCTGCGCACCGTCGACCGGCTCGTAGAGGTACCAGATGCCGCGGGTGTTGGTCACCCATTGCGGCCAGTTGCTCATGTAGCGATGGGTCTTCTTTAATCCGCTCTGGAGCTCGACCATGTCGCGGTGGAGGCCGATGAACCCCTCGGTCGCGAGCTTGGAAGGATGGCCGGGCTCGGACAGCCAGTAGGCCGGCACATAGGTGAGGGCGTAGACCGCGAGCGGGACGAGGCCGAGCCAGACCGCGGCCTCGACGAGGGTGATCCCCGGCACCGGCGCGCCGCGTCGGCTGAGGAGCAGGCGGCGGCGTCCGGCTGCGGCACGGGCGACGAGGAAGGTCAGCCCCGGCAGCACCGCGAGCGGCACCGCGTTCCATTTCGCCGCCATCGCTGCGCCAAGTGCGATGCCGGTCATTGCGAGGCGCCAGCGCCCCTGCTCGGGCCGCGCGATCGCCGCCGCGAACTGCCAGGCGGCGACCGCGAGCGCGCTCACCATCACCATGTCGAGCATCGCGATGCGGGTGTGGATGAACAGCGGGAAACCGGTTGCCAGCATCACCGCGAAGGCGAGCGTGGCGAAGCGCTCGCGGCTCGCGTGCCACATCGTGCGCACCGAGGCGAAGAAGGCGAGCACGCCGGCGAGGTAGGGGACGATCCGCCAGCCGAGCGGGTTGTCGCCGAACACCAGCATGCCGGCTGCGATCAGCTCCTTGGCGAGCGGCGGGTGTTCGCGGTTGCGGAACCAGCCGGCGCCCGTGTCGAGCCACTTCAGCCATTCGCGCGCGGCGGGAATGTAGTGAACTTCGTCGAAGTAGAGGATCGAGGGGGTGGTGAGACGCCAGCCGGCGAGGGCTGCGAAGAGGCCGGTCAGGATCAGGCTCCACGCCAGCGGATCACGCTGGCGGGAAAGGGGGTAGGCAGCGGAGAGGGGGGACGCTTGCGCCTCGGCCATGACTGGCGCCGCCGATAGGCAGCGCCAGCCGCGGCCGCAAGCGGGATTATGCCCGTGCCAGCTCGGCCTCTCCCGACTGCTCGAGCCAGAACAGCCGCGCGACCATGGCGAGGAGACCGATGCTCGCCGTGGCGAGGACGAAGACCGTCCACAGCGGCAGGTTCATCCCCTGCGCCCGCGCCCGGGGCACGACGAAGAAGAACGCGACCGAGAGCGAGAAGAGCAGGTCCCACCACACCTGCACGCCCCACAGGTTGGTGGTGTGGTTGAGGATCACCGGCAAGACGCCCTCTGTGGCGATGGTGACGAGGGTGAAGGCGGCGAAGCCGGCCGAGAGGCTGCCGGCAAGCAGCGCGCTGCCGGAGGCTTTCGGGCGCAGCAGGATCGCGAGGATCGCGGCGGTACCGAACACGAGGCCGCCTGCCGAGAGGGCGATGAAGGGTTCCTGGATCGAGGGCATCGGAGACATGGGGGACGGTTCCTTTCGCGAATCTGTAGCGACTGCTACATTGGCTTGTAGCGCGATGTTGCGACCGCTACAAGCGCGATCATGGCCAGCCGCTCCGCAAAGCCCCCGATGTCGAAGGAGACGCTGCTCCCGCCGCTCATGGCGCATGTCCTTGCCGAGGGATTGGGGCAGGCGAGCCTGCGGCCGCTTGCCAAGGCGGCGGGCACCTCGGACCGGATGCTGATCTACCACTTCGGCTCGAAGGAGGCGCTGATGCGCGACCTCCTCACGCACATCGCCGGGGTCTATGCGGCGATGCTCGATGCGGCGCTCGCCGCTAGCCCAAGGCCCGCCACCCGGGCCGAGCTCGTCGCCGGGCTGCTCGCGCAGAACGGCGATCCGGCGATGCAACCCTTCCAGATGCTGTGGTGGGAGATCGTCGCCGGCGCTGGCCGGGACCTTCCCGGCTTCCGCCCCGCCGCGGAAGCGATGACGGGCAAGCTCCTCGTCTGGCTCGAGGCGCGCATGCCCGAGGGCGATCCGGACCCCGCGGGCGGCGCGCGCTTCCTCCTCGCGGTGATCGAGGGGGCGGCGATGCTCGCGGCGGTGGGGCACGAGACGACGGCGGTCGAAGGCCTGCTTGCGGGCGGGCTCCTGCCGTCCTAGAGACGCGCCCCATGAAGAAGACCACCGGCATGGACCGCGCCGCCACCGCGAACTGGCGCCCCGCGACCCGCGCGCTGCGCGGCGGCACCTGGCGAAGCGAGCACGGCGAGACCAGCGAGGCGCTGTTCCTCACCTCGGGCTTCACCTACGACAACGCCGCGACGGTCGCCGCGCGCTTCGCGGGCGAGGCCGAGGGCATGACCTATTCGCGCCTCCAGAATCCGACCGTCGCGATGCTGGAAGAGCGCATCGCGCTGATGGAGGGTGCCGAGGCCTGCCGCGCGCAAGCCTCCGGCATGGCGGCGATGACCACCGCGCTGCTCTGCCAGCTCGCCGCCGGCGACCACGTCGTCGCCGCGCGCGCCGCCTTCGGCTCGTGCCGCTGGCTGGTCGACACCCTGCTCCCGAAGTTCGGGATCGCCACCACCGTCATCGACAGCGCCGACAACGCCGCCTGGGAGGCCGCGATCCGGCCCAATACCAAGGTGTTCTTCTTCGAGACCCCGGCCAACCCCACGCTCGACATCGTCGACATGGCGCATGTCTGCGGCCTCGCCCGCGCGCACGGAATCACCACGGTGGTCGACAACGCCTTTGCATCGCCCGCGCTGCAGCGCCCGCTGGAATTCGGCGCGGATGTCGTGGCCTACAGCGCGACCAAGCTGATGGACGGGCAGGGCCGGGTGCTGGCGGGCGCGGTGTGCGGCACGAAGCAGTGGATCGACGAGGTGCTGCTCCCCTTCCAGCGCAACACCGGGCCGAACATCGCCGCCTTCAACGCCTGGGTGGTGATGAAGGGGCTGGAGACGCTTCCCTTGCGCGCCTTCAAGCAGTCCGAACAGGCCGTGGCCTTGGGCGAGTTCCTCGAACCGCGCGTCGTCAAGGCAGGCGGACACATGCTCCACCCGGGCCTTGCCAGCCACCCGCGCCACAACCTCGCCAAGGCCCAGATGGACGCGACGGGGCCGATCTTTGCCTTCGACGTGGGCACCCGCGCCAAGGCCTTCGCGGTGCTCGATGCCCTCAAGCTCATCGACATCTCGAACAACATCGGCGACGCGCGCAGCCTGATGTGCCACCCGGCCTCGACCACCCATGCCGGCATGAGCGAGGAGGCCCGCGCCGCGATGGGCGTGACCGAGGGCCTGCTGCGCATCAACGTGGGCCTGGAGGACATCCAGGATCTCACCGAGGACATGGACCAGGCGCTCGCAGCGGCGGGGATCTAGGGGGAAAAGGCAATGGCAAAGCGCGTGGAACTCGTCTTCGATTTCGTTTCGCCCAACGCCTACCTGATCTGGTGGCCGCTGCGCGAGATCTGCGACCGGCACGAGGCCGAGCTCGCGGTGATCCCTGCCTTCCTCGGCGGCATGCACAAGCTCACCGGCAACGCCCCGCCGATGATCCGCGACGCCGATGTGAAGGGCAAGAACGCCTACGCGATGCTCGAGATGAACCGCTTCATCGCCAAGCATGGCCTCACCAAGTGGCGCATGCACCCGCAGTTCCCGTTCAACTCGATCCTGCTCCAGCGGATGCTCTTCGCCGCCGACCAGGACGGGCGGGGCGTGCAGTTCGTCGAAGGGATGCTGCGCCCGATCTGGGAGGAGGGGCTCGACATCGCCTCGCCCGAGGCCATCGGCGCGGCGGTCAGCGCGGCGGGCTTCGACGCCGCCGACCTGTTCGCCCGTGCGCAGACCGACGAAGTGAAGCAGGGCCTCGTCGCCAGCACTGACGCGGTCGTCGCCCGCGGCGCCTTCGGCATCCCGACGATGTGGGTGGGCGACGAGATGTTTTTCGGCAAGGAACGCCTCGGCCAGATCGAGGAGCTGCTCGCCGCCGCCTGAGCTCCGGCGCGATCGGCTAGGTGATGTTCCGGAGGCGGCGCGTCACCCGCTGACAAGGCCCCGCGAACATACCCGCTCCTCGGGAGGATAGGTAAACCCCCGTTCCGGAGCCTTGTCCATGTCGATCCGCACACTCGCCAGGAAGGGCGCCGCCGCGCTCGCCGCCATCATGGTCGTGGCGGCACTGCTCGCGGGCTGGGCGATCAACGAGATCCGCTTCGGCGGCGAGATGCACCGCGTCAACCAGCAGCTGAACGACTTCAACGCCGACATCCTGCCGCCGCCGGCCTACCTCATCGAAGCCTACCTCGAGGCCAACCTCCTCGCCCGCGAGCCGGAGACGGTGGCGACCCGGGCCAAGCGCCTCGCCAAGCTCGAGCAGGACTTCAATGCGCGCTCGGACCATTGGGCAGCCTCCGACCTCGAACCCGCCTTGCGCGAGGGTTTCGCCGAGACCGCGCGGCACGACGCGCTGCCGTTCTGGGCGGCGGTCAAGGACGAGCTGATCCCCGCCGCGCACCTGCGCGACCGGGCGGCACTCGATGCCGCCGCCGACAAGCTCGGCCGCATCTATGCCGGGCACCGCCAGCACATCGACGCGCTGGTGGAAGGTGCCGCCGCGCACCAGGCCCAGCTCGCAGGCGAGGCGGAGACGACGATCATCGTCACTGCCGCCGTCCTCGCGCTCGCGGGACTGATGGTCGGCGGCAGCGTCGCGGCCGGGCTGTGGTTCCTGCGCGGCCGTGTGATCTGGCCGCTTTACGACATCTCGGTGGTGATGGAGCGCATGGCGGGCGGCGATCTCGACGCGGGCGAGTGCCACGAGCATCGTCCCGACGAGACAGGCACCATGACCCGCACGATCGAGGTGTTCCGCGCCTCTGCCCGTGCCGAGCGCGACAATGCGCTGAAGCAGCAGCAGGTCGTCGATGCGCTCGGCGCCGCGCTCGCCCGGCTGGCCGACTGCGACCTCGCCTATCGCATCACCGCGCCGCTCGCGCCCGAATACGAAGCCTTGCGCAAGGGCTACAACGCCTCGGCCGAAAGGCTGGCGGAGATGATCGGCCAGGTCCGCGCCAGCGCCGACGGGGTGAGCACCGGCGCGCGCGAAATCCATGCCGCCTCCGACGATCTTGCCACCCGCAACCAGCGCCAGGCCGCCAGCCTCGAGGAGACCGCGGCGACCATGAATCAGGTCACCACGCTGGTGCGCGACAGCGCCGACAATGCCGGCCGGGTGCGCGCGGCGATGACCGAGACCCACGACCGTGCGACCGAGGGCGGGGCCGTGGTCGCCCGAGCGGTGGCGGCGATGGGCCGGATCGAGGCCTCCTCGCGCGAGATCGGCCAGATTCTCGACATCATCGACGCGATCGCCTTCCAGACCAACCTCCTCGCCCTCAACGCCGGGGTCGAGGCGGCGCGCGCAGGGTCTGCCGGCGCGGGCTTCGCGGTGGTCGCCACCGAAGTGCGTGCGCTCGCCCAGCGGTCGGCCGACGCGGCGCAGGGCATCAAGGCGCTGATCCATACCAGCAGCGCCGAGGTGGCGGACGGCGTCGCGCTGGTCGGCGAGACGGGCACGCTGCTCGGCGCGATCGTCAGCCGGTTGGGCGAGGTGACCGCCGGCGTGACCGAGATCGCCGAGGCAGCGGCGGCGCAGGCGACAAGCCTTGCCCAGATCAACGCCGCCGTCGGCGACATGGACCGCATGACGCAGCAGAACGCCGCGATGGTCGAAGAGGCGACCGCCGCCGCCAACAGCCTCGCCGCCGAAGCGGGCGACCTCGGGGCGCTGGTCGGAAGGTTCCGGCTCGAAGGCGTGGCGGGCGGGTCCGGGTGGCAGGACTGGCGCGCGGCGGCGTAGGGGAGGGCTCTCCTTCTCGTCATTGCGAACGGAGCGAAGCAGTCCATGAATTGACGTTTCGTTGGCTGCTGCCTCCTGCCATGGATGGCCGGGGGACCCTTGGCCAGCTTCGCTTCCGCCTCCGGCTCCTCGCAATGGCGAGGCGCGTGTCAGGCGTCTTTCACCCCGCCGCCACGTCCTCCAGCGGCACGTCCATCACCGGGTAGCGCCGCCATTCAGCCCAGTCGAAGTGCCACCACTCGTTGGCGAGCGGCACGAAGCCCTCGGCGACCATCCAGCCTTCGAGCAGGGCGCGCAGCCGCAACGCCTCGGCGGGCGCGGCGGTGAAGCTGCGGTATGCGGCCGGAGTGAAGTCGTCATAGGGGCTGGGCATGGCGACCTCGACGCCGTCGCGGTGCAGCGAGAGATCGACCGAGCACCCGCGATTGTGGCGCGATCCGGTGGCGGGGTCGGCGACGAATTCGCGCTTGTCGGGCGGGGTCTGGTCCCACATCGCCTTGGTGATCCGCCAGGGGCGGTAGGCGTCGAAGATCAGGAGCCCGTAGCCCTCGGCCTCGGCGCGGGTCTGGACGCGCGAGAGCGCCTCGGCGACGGGCCGCTGCGCGACGGCGCGGGCTTGCGGGTAGAGCACCCGGTGCATGAAGTTGTTCGGCGTTGCGTAACGGATGTCGAAGCGCAGCCGCGGGTCGAAGCGCGCAAGGTCGACGAGGTCGGGGGTGGCGGTCGCCTGGGGATCGACCGGGAGCTTTACGGGGGCGGGCAAGCCGTTCGCCAGCCGCGGCGCGCACCCTGCCAGCAGGCCTGCGCCCAGCCCCGCAAGCGCGCCGCGGCGGGTGAAGGTGGAGGAGGATTGACCGCGCATCCGCATCCAAACCTAGGCGATCCGGCGCATCCCGGCAACCGGCCACCCGGCATCACGGACCCGGCGAGCGGCCATTCGCATAGGGCCGCGGGATACACTGGGGGTTATGCGCGTTGCCCCTCTTGTGACCCTGCAAAGAATCGCTAATTTCGGGGGCGACATGAAAGAGTTCTTCCAGCACGCCGCCACCACCGACGGGGTCACCGTGAGGGTCGCCGTCAACTACCTCCCCGAGCAGTCGCACCCGGAGGCCGGCAAGTGGTTCTGGGTCTATCACATCCGCATCGAGAACGGCAGCCACGAGCCGCTCACCCTGCGCACCCGCCACTGGCGCATCACCGACGGGCGGGGCATGGTCAACCATGTCGACGGCGAGGGCGTGGTCGGCGAACAGCCGCTGCTCCAGCCGGGGCAGAGCCACGACTATGTCTCGGGCTGCCCGCTGACGACGCCCTTCGGCTCGATGGAGGGCTTCTACACCTTCGAGCGCGCTGACGGCTCGCCGGTGGAAATCCGCATCCCCTTCTTCCCGCTCGCCGCGCCCGAGGCGGCGGAAGGCCGCAGCACCCGCTGATTCCGCCGCTTGCGATGAACCGCGCCCGCGCCTAACGCTCGCGCCGTGAAGCGCACCCACCTGCCCCTCAATGCCCTGCGCGTCTTCGACGCCGCCGCCCGGCACCTCTCCTTCACCCGCGCCGCGGACGAGCTCGCCGTCACGCCCGCCGCGGTCGGCCAGCAGATCCGCGCATTGGAGGACGTGCTCGGCGTGGTGCTGTTCCGCCGCACCTCCAAGGGGCTCGAACTGACGCCGGAGGGCGAGGCCGGGCTCGACCCCTTGCGCGAGGGCTTCCTGCGTTTCGAGGAGAGCGTCGCCGCGATGCAGGCGGGGCAGGCGTCGGACCGCTACACCATCGCCGTCCCACGCGAATTCTACGCCGAGTGGCTCGCCCCGCGGCTTGCCGTGTTCCAGGCCGGCACCCCGGGCGTCCAGTACATCCTCGCCCCTGATGAGCACGCCGACTTCACCGAGGCGAACCTCGACATCGCCATCCGGCTGGTCGATGGGCCGGGCGACCTCCAGGGGGTGCAACTCGCCCCGGCGATGAAGGTGACCGTCGCCGCGCCCGAGCACAGGGACGCGTGGATCGACTGGCCTGGGCTGACCCTGCCCGATGGGCTGAACCCCTGCATCCGCGCCGGCTCCCCCGGACAGGCGCTCGCCTCGGCGCTGGCGGGGATGGGGCGCACGATCCTCCCCCACGCGCTCGCCGAGGCCGCCATCGCCCGCGGCGCGCTCGAGGCCCTTGACCAGCCCGAGCCCGCGATCCGCGCTTACTGGCTCCTCGCCCCCGCGCCGCAATGGCGCTCCAAGAAGGTGCGCGCGCTAGTCGCCTATCTCGCCGGCTGAGGGGTCCTCCTCCTCCTCCCCTTCCTCCCCCCACACCCCGGTGAGATCGTAGCGGATGCTCTCGTAGAGCCAGTGGCCGGGCTTCACCTCGCGGCAATCGATCATGTGGTGCGAGCGCAGACGGATGACGAAGGCGAGCATCGAATTCGCCCGCAGGTTCGAGAGCCCCGCGCCGATCGCCCGCTCCATCGCACAGTCCTCAAGCCTGAGCCGCCCCCATTCGAGCGCCTCGTCCCAGGCCCGCGCGAAGTCCTCCGCCCCCGGCCGCGCGCGCAGCTTGTAAAGCGCCTCAAGGCTCTTGCCGACGCGCGTCGCCGCCTGCTTGACGATCCCGGTCGCCGCGAGCTCGTGGACGAAGGCGCGCTGCACGTCCGGCGTGATCGAATTGCCCCGCGGCGCCTTGTGGCAATAGGGCAGGAAGTCGAGCAGCGGGTCGTCATCGGGGATGCCCAACTCCGCGAACGCCACCCGCGAGGTCGCCTGCCGCGGGATCGCGCGCCTGTTGACGAGGAGCGGTGGGGAGGGCGTGCGCTCGCGGGGCATGGCGCGGAGGGAGATTGCAGGTTTTGCGGGAGTAGGAAAACGGAAAAGTCCCCGCCCTTTTAGGGGAGGGGGTTGGGGGTGGGGGTGTGCCTCGATGAGAAAGGGTTCACACGAAGACACGAAGAGGGCAGCGCTCGGGGCGAAGAAAAGGGTTTCACGCAGAGACCGCAGAGGAAAGAGAGACGCAGAGGAGAAAGTCCCCCTCCCGCTTGCGGGAGGGGTTAGGGGTGGGCGCGGAGCCACCATCCTCGCGCAGGCCCAC
>JBJTSG010000142.1:0-4253 GCA_046076505.1 Erythrobacter sp.
CACCCGGCCACCACAACATAGTGGTACTATTGGTGGCCGGGTGGGGAGGCGGGGCGGGCGGTCTGACGTTCACGAAGTGAACAGGAGACAAGAATGCCCGGCGAAGCACAGCGCGTGATCGAGGAATTCTGGCGCATCCAGGACGAAGGCGACTACACCAAACTCGCGCCGCTGTTCGCCGAAGACGCCTTTCTCGAGGACCCGATCTGGGGCGAGTATCGCGGGCGCGAGGCGATCCTCGGCTTCATGACCAAGATGGTCGAGGAGATGGGGAACCGGAAGATCAAGTTCACGGTCGACGAGATCTGCGGCGACGACCACGCCGTGTGGGCGCGCTGGACGATGCACGTCGAAGGCGGCCCCTCGCGCGGGGGCGTGGGCATCTACAAGGTCGAGGGCGGCAAGCTCACTTACTACCGCGACTATATGGACCCGGCCGCCGAATGATCGTCATTGCGAGGAGCCGCAGGCGACGAAGCAATCCAGAGCGGTTCGCCATTCGCTCTGGATTGCTTCGCTACGCTCGCAATGACGAAGGTGGCTACATCGACCGATAATCCGGGTGCCCGCTCTGGGTGAGGTCGAGCATCGGCAGCACGAAGTCGGGACGCGGGGACCCGTCGGGCTGGTCGGGCATGGGGAGCGTCCAGTCCATGATGTAGCGGCGGCTCGCGATGCGCCACTCCGCCCCGGTATCGGTCGCGCGCTTCTCGTAGGTGTCGAGGTAGCGCCCGCCGTACATGTTGCCCCTGTAGGGCTCGCCCTCCCCCTCGCGCCGGAAGCCGAGCGCGACCCCATAGCACTCGCCTTCCGCCGTGGTCGCGCTGGTGAGCTTCACCGACAGCGGTGCCAGAAGGTGCCAGCGTCGTCCGGTCGAGCGTTCGACCTGCATCACGATCGGCACGAAATCCGCCGCGGTGCCCTTGAAGAAGCCGTAGTCCACTGGCGCATCGGGCCAGTAGCACCCTGCCTGCCCCTCGTCGTCGAGCCAATCGAGGGTGCGCGAATAGCGCGCGACGAGATCGTGGATCGCCTGCCGGTCGAGCAGCTGCTGCACCTGTTCCTCGAGAGTCATGCGCGGTTGCTCCACCACGCCGGGATAGACAGGGGGAAACGCTCCTGCGCGGTCTGCATCGCCTCGCTCGCGTCCTCGGGGAGCGGCGGGTCGAGGGTCGGCGGCAAGCCACCGCCAGCCCCTTCCACCGGCCCCACATATTCGAGCTTGATCCCCGCCAGCACGTCGGCGAAGTCGTGGCCCTCGTGGTGGTCGGACATCTGGTGGTGGTAGAAGGCCCACTTGTCCCTGAAGCTGAGCAGGCAGTAGTAGCTCAGTGGCTCCTGCCCCTTCCAGTATTCGTAGCGGATCACGCCCTCCTCGGTGCCGAAGGTCTGCTTGACCATGTCGTGCATGATCGCCTCCCACTTGGCCTCCTTGCCGGGCTTGATCTGGATATGGGCGAGCAGGGTCGTCATCGGCGGCAGCTCCTTCAGGCGGGCGTGAGGTTGAGGAACAGGCGGAAAATGCCGAGCATGATCCCGCCCTGGTGGCGGAAGTCGTTGCCCGGCGCGTAGGCGAGGTCGGCGAAGGCGTCGGCGAGCTTGTCCCACGCGATCATCTGTTCCAAGCGCGAGAGGTTCGAGCCCGGACACGAACGCGGCCCCTGGCTGAAGGCGAGGTGGCGGGTGGCGGCCTTGCGATCCAGCTTCAGGTCGAGCGGGTCCTCGAACTCGTCGGCGTCGATATTCGCCGCCGCCCACCTCAGGTGGAGCATCGAGCCGGCGGGTACGGGGACGCCCTGAAACACCTCGTCCTGCGCACAGATGCGGGTCGAGAGCCCTTGGGTTGGCGAGCGCAGCCGCATCCCCTCCTCGATGAAGGTGCGGATCGCCGCGCGGTCGCCGCGCAGGCGCGCGAACAGGCCGGGGCGCTCACACAGCAATTGCGCCTGCTCGGCGATGGCATATTGGGTGGTCTCGAGCCCGCCGATCACCATGGCGTAGACCACGCCGTTGATCTCGTCGTCGGTGAGCTTGCGCCCCAGCGCCTGATATTCGACCTGCGTGAGGAAGCTCACCATGTCGTCCTGCGGGCGGGCGCGCTTTTCGCGGGTCGCTTGCGCGACATATTCCTTCATCCCCGCCAGCAGCCGGAATTTTTCCGCAGACTGCTCAGGCGTGAGGATGTTCTTGTGGGTCGTCCCGATCACATAGGACATGACCTGCGCATTGCCCCATTGCTCGAGCCGGGGGATGTCCTCCTGCGGGAAGCCCAATACGCTCGCCATCACCCGTTGCGGCAAGGGGCGCGCGAAATCGGCGACGAAGTCCACCGCCTCCCCGCGCTTCGCCTTGGCCAGCATCCCGGCGATCAGAGCGTCCACGTGCCCTGCGATCATCCCCGCATGCCGCGTGCAGCCGGGGCCGACCCACGGATCGGTCAGCTCCTTCCTGTGCGCGCGCCACAGCTCGGGATCGGGGCGCAGCGTCACAATGCTGGCAATCATCGCGTCGATATCAGGGATATGCGTCGGCATCTGCCCCGATTGCTGGATATGCGCCACCAGCAGCGAGAGCGTCGGCGGGAAGCGATCCCAGTCCTTCACCACCCGCGAAATGTCCTCGTATTTGGTGAGGACAAAGGCGTCGGTGCCCGGGGTCAGCCCCTCGCCGGGGAGGCGCTGCACCGGGGCCTCGGCGTGGAGGATCGCATAGGCGTCGTACCAGTGCTCCTGCGCGCCGGGGGCGAACAGGTCGACCTCTGCCAGGGTGCGCGGTTTCTCGCCTCGCAAAGCGCCTCTCCCCTGCGCCGGCGTCCCGCCTCTTTAGCGAATCCGCCAATTGCTGATGGGAGGCTTGTCCCGCAGCCTTTCCCTTGCGGAAACGGGCTAATTTGCCAGTGCCGCCCATGGGGAGAAAGCTGTGAGCCGCATCGCCAAACTGCCGGCCGAGCAATGGGACGCGCGCCTTGTCGCCGCGATCCAGCCGGACAACCTGACCGATCTGGAGCAGGGCCTCACCCGCTACTTTGCCCATTGCCCCGAACAGGCGCTCGGGCTGATGGGCTTCGGCGGGGCGCTGAAGCGGAACCGCTCCCTGCCCGAGCGGCTGGTCGAGCTGGTGCGCCTGCGCGTCGCCTTCTTCAACCAGTGCCGATCCTGCATGGCGATCCGCTATTCCGATGCCGTCGCCGACGGCGTGACCGAGGGGCTGGTGTGCTCGCTAGAACGCCCGCAGGAGGCCGAGAACCTGAGCGCCGCGGAGAAGGCGGCGATCCGCTACGGCGAGCTCATGGCGACCGATCACTTGGCGATCGACGATGCCATGTATGACGAGCTGCGCCGTCACTTCACCGAGGCGCAGATCGTCGAGCTCGGCATGACGGTCGCCTTCTTCGTCGGCTTCGGCCGGCTCGCCGCCACGTACCACATGGTCGAGGAACTGCCCGAGGCCTTCCGGACCGCCGAGACCATCGCTCCGTGGGGCGCCGACAAGATCGAGGTGCGCTGATGAACTCGTCGCCCCACATCAACCTCTTCGACCCCGAACTCCAGCAATGCCCGTGGGACGCCTACAAGACCCTGCGCGATGAGGCCCCCGTCTACAACATCCCGGGCACGCCCATCTGGGTCGTCTCGCGCTACGACCACGTGCGCGAGGTGCTGATGGACCCGGCGCGCTTCCCCTCCACGGCGAAGAACGAGCTGATGCGCGCCAGCCCCACCGACATGGAGCGCGGGCGCAAGGTCGCGGCGCGGTTCAAGGAAAAGGGCTGGCTCCCCGCGCCGACCCTCGCCGGGCGCGACGAGCCGAACCACAAGCAGATGCGCGCGATGTTCAACGAGGCGTTCAAGCCCAGCCGCATCAAGGAGATCGACCCGCGCGTCGAGACACTCGCCTACGAGCTGATCGACGAATTCCTCGCCGACGGGAAATGCGACTGGGTGCGCCAGTTCTGCGTGCCCCTGCCGCTGTTCATCATCGGCGAGCAGATGGGTGCCAAGCGCGAGGACATGTGGAAGATCAAGGGCTGGACCGATGCCTTCTTCCACCGCATCTCGCTGATGCTGCCCGAGGACAAGCATCTCGAAATGGTGGACTGTGAGATCGAGGCGCAGCACTATTTCCAGCCGATCTTTGAACGCCTGCGCGAACATCCCGATGGTTCGCTGATCTCTGTGCTGGTCAACACCGTCATCGAGGGCTGGGACCGGCCCCTGAACGACGAAGAGCTCCACGCCGAAATGATGGCCGAC
>JBJTSG010000143.1:0-3005 GCA_046076505.1 Erythrobacter sp.
CACGGTCTGGGCGTTGGGCTGCACGATGTCGAGCAGCCGCTTGTAGGTGCGAACCTCGAACTGCTCGCGCGACTTCTTGTCGACGTGCGGGCCGCGGTTCACGGTGAACTTCTCGATTCGCGTCGGCAGAGGAATGGGGCCACGAATAAGTGCGCCAGTGCGGCGGGCCGTATCGGCGATCTCACCAGTGGCCTGGTCGAGAACGCGGTGGTCGAACGCCTTAAGGCGAATACGGATATTCTGAGCTTCCATGTCCTACTACCGATGCGAAAGAGCCAAGGAGCAACCGGTTGCCCGGCATTTCCCAAAAACAAAGACCGCCCCGCTTGCTTCGGTTTCCCGTGAGCGGGCGGCCTTCTTCAAAACTCGTGCCGTCTGGAGACGAATCTCCGTCGGGGATGCGCGCTTATACGGGCCGAGTTGGATTCTGGCAAGGGCTCTCGGAACGAAAATTACAGCCCCGTGAAACGACTGCAATTTTGGGCAGAATTGGCGCCCTGCCCTGCCCGTTCGGTCGCGCGGTCGAACCGCACTCCCTCAAACAAAAAGGCCCGGCAGCTCGTCAGAGCGCCGGGCCTCTTCGCGTTCAGTTTCGCCCCTTAGCGGAGCAACACCTTACTTGGTGATCTTGGCGACGACGCCCGAACCCACGGTGCGGCCACCTTCGCGGATCGCGAAGCGCAGACCTTCGTCCATGGCGATCGGCGCGATCAGCTTGACGCCGATGGTCACGTTGTCGCCCGGCATCACCATTTCGGTGCCTTCGGGAAGGATCACTTCGCCGGTCACGTCGGTGGTGCGGAAGTAGAACTGCGGGCGGTAGTTGGCGAAGAACGGCGTGTGACGGCCACCTTCGTCCTTCGACAGCACGTAGACCTCGGCCGAGAACTCCGTGTGCGGGGTCACGGTGCCCGGCTTGGCGAGAACCTGGCCGCGCTCGACTTCTTCACGGGCCACACCGCGGATCAGGGCGCCGACGTTGTCGCCAGCTTCACCGCGATCGAGCAGCTTGCGGAACATTTCCACGCCGGTGACGGTGGTCTTGCGGGTGTCCTTGATGCCAACGATTTCGACTTCGTCGCCGACGTTCACGATGCCGGTTTCAATACGGCCGGTCACCACGGTGCCGCGACCCGAGATCGAGAACACGTCTTCGATCGGCATCAGGAAGCTCTTGTCGACCGGACGGTCGGGCTGCGGAATGAAGCTGTCGACGGCTTCGATCAGGGCAATGACCGATTCCTTGCCGATGTTGTCATCGCGGCCTTCGAGAGCGGCCAGAGCCGAACCCTTGACGATCGGAATGTTGTCGCCGTCGAAGTCGTACGAGCTCAGCAGCTCGCGCACTTCCAGTTCGACGAGCTCGAGGATTTCCTCGTCGTCAACCTGGTCGACCTTGTTCATGTACACGACCAGCGCCGGCACGCCGACCTGACGGGCGAGCAGGATGTGCTCGCGGGTCTGGGGCATCGGGCCGTCGGCGGCGTTCACGACCAGGATCGCGCCGTCCATCTGGGCGGCACCGGTGATCATGTTCTTCACGTAGTCGGCGTGACCCGGGCAGTCGACGTGCGCGTAGTGGCGGGCAGCCGATTCGTACTCGACGTGCGCGGTCGAGATGGTGATGCCGCGCTCACGCTCTTCCGGGGCCTTGTCGATGTTGGCGAAGTCCACGGCGGCACCGCCGTAGGTTTCAGCCATCACCTTGGTGATCGCCGCGGTCAGGGTGGTCTTGCCATGGTCGACGTGACCGATGGTGCCGATGTTGCAGTGCGGCTTATTCCGCTGGAACTTTTCCTTGGCCATTTCTCTGAGTTACCTTCTTGGATGTGATGGTGTGTTCGCGGGAGAAAGGCAGCGCCCGCAGAATCAGGCGCCGCCCCTAGACTGCCGAGGCAGCTTAGGCAAGTTTCTCCTTGACCTCGGCTGCGACGTTCGCCGGAACCTCGTCGTAGTGCGAGAACTGCATGGTGTACTGCGCACGCCCTTGCGTGAACGAACGCAGTTCATTGACGTAGCCGAACATGTTGGCGAGCGGCACGAAGGCTTCGACCGCCTGGGCATTGCCGCGCGTGTCGGTGCCCTGGATCTGGCCGCGGCGGCTGTTGAGGTCACCGATTACGTCGCCCAGGTAATCATCCGGAGTGACGACTTCGACCTTCATGATCGGCTCGAGCAGCTTGATCCCGGCCTTCTGCGCCACTTCGCGCATGGCACCGCGGGCGGCGATTTCGAACGCGATCGCGCTCGAGTCGACGTCGTGGTAGGCACCATCGGTCAGCTTGATCGAGAAATCGATGATCGGGAAGCCGACCAGGTGGCCGCTTTCGGCCTGCTCGCGGAAACCCTTCTCGATCGCCGGGATGTATTCGCGCGGAATGTTCCCGCCCTTGATCTGGTCTTCGAAGATCACGCCCTGACCGCGCTCACCCGGGGTGACCGTGACCTTCACGCGGCCGAACTGGCCCGAGCCGCCCGACTGCTTCTTGTGGGTGTAATCGACTTCGACCTCGCGGGCGAGGTATTCGCGGTAAGCCACCTGCGGCGCACCGACATTGGCTTCGACCTTGAACTCGCGGCGCATGCGATCGACGATGATGTCGAGGTGCAATTCGCCCATGCCCTTGATGATCGTCTGACCGCTTTCGTGGTCGGTCGACACGCGGAACGAGGGGTCTTCCTGCGCCAGACGATTGAGCGCGATGCCCATCTTTTCCTGGTCGGCCTTGGTCTTGGGTTCCACCGACAGCTCGATCACGGGCTCGGGGAATTCCATGCGCTCAAGGATGATCGGCTTGGACGCATCGCACAGGGTATCGCCCGTGGTGGTGTCCTTCATGCCGGCCAGAGCCACGATGTCACCGGCAAATGCCTCATCGATGTCCTCGCGGTTGTTCGAGTGCATCAGCAGCATGCGGCCGATCTTTTCCTTCTTGTCCTTCACCGAGTTCAGGACCTGACCCTTGGTCAGCTTGCCCGAATAGATGCGGGTGAAGGTGAGCGAG
>JBJTSG010000144.1:0-3711 GCA_046076505.1 Erythrobacter sp.
CGCGGTCGAGCTGATGCTGGCGCAGGCCTATGTCACCCGCTCGGAGGTCGCGCTGGTCGCCTTCCGCGGCACCACCGCCGAGTTGCTTCTCCCCCCGACCCGCTCGCTGACCCGCGCAAGGCGCCGCCTGTCGGAGCTCCCCGGCGGGGGCGGAACCCCACTCGCGCTCGGCCTCAACGCCGCGCGCGAAGTGGCCGAGAGCGTCATCGCCAAGGGCAGGAGCGCTGCGCTCGTGATTCTCACCGACGGCCGCGCCAACATCGCTGCCGATGGACAGCCGGGCAGGCAACAGGCCCGCGAGGACGCGGAGAACGCCGCCAGGGCGATCGCCGCACGCGGGATCGACGCGCTGGTGGTCGACATCTCCGCCCGCCCCGGGCCCGAGGGCGCGGCGCTCGCCAATGCCCTGGGCGGGCGCTTCCTCGCCCTCCCCCGCGCCGACGCAAAGATGCTGCAGGCCGCGATCAACGCAGCGCAGCCGCTCGGCAAGGCGGCATGAGCCAGCTCGACTGGAACCGCGAGGGGCGGATCTGGCCCCACCGCGATGCCAGCGCGTTCGTGGCGAGTGGTCGCGGTCGCTGGCACATCCAGCGCATGGGCGAAGGGCCGCCGCTGCTGCTGATCCACGGCACCGGCGCCTCGGTTCATTCGTGGCGCGGGGTCATGCCGCTGCTCGCGAAGGCCCATGCCGTCACTGCCATCGACCTTCCCCGCCACGCCTTCACCACCGGGCACGATGCCTTCGCCATGAGCCTTCCCGCGATGACCCGCGAGGTGGCGGGACTGCTCGAGACCCTCGAGCTCAGGCCTGCCGCCATCATCGGCCATTCGGCGGGCTCGGCGATCGCGCTGCAATTGGCGCTGGCGCACGGATACAGGGGCCCCATCGTCGGCCTCTCCGCGGCGCTCAGGCCCTTCCCCGGCCCGCTCGCGCAGATCTATCCCGCGATCGCCAAGGCGCTGTTCGTCAACCCGCTGGTGCCGCGGCTGTTTGCCGGCAGCATCGACTGGGGCGGCGGGGCCGAGCGCTTCCTGTGGCGCTCGACCCGCTCGAAGATCGATCGCGAGGGGTTCGAGTGCTACCGCACGCTCTTCAAGAACGCCGAGCACGCCGGCGGGGGCCTCGCCATGATGGCGAACTGGGACCTACCCTCCTTGCGCGCACGGATGCACCAGGTGACGAACCCCGTCCTGCTCGTCCACGGATCCAGGGACCCGGCGATTCCCCTGAGCTGGGCGCGCGATGCCGCCGGGTGGCTCCCCTATGCGCGGCTTGAAGTGCTCCCCGGCCTCGGGCACCTTGCCCACGAGGAAGCGCCCGAAACGGCCGTCGCGCTGATCGGCGGCTTCCTCGCCGAACACCGCCGGGAGAGCTGACATGGGCGAGATGGGCTGGATCGAGATCGTGCTGTTCTACGGCATCGCGATCGGCTTCGGCGTGTGGCAGTGGGTCAAGATGGACCGGATGCTGAAAAAGACCCGCGCCGAGAAGGCCGCGCGCGAGGCGGCGGAGCGTGAAGGAGATCCCGGCGCCCGGTAACCGGCTGGCGGAGAGATGTCGGCTCCAGGAGTGATCGCTTCCCACGCAGCTCCGGCCATTCCTCTCCTTCAGCCTGGCGCACGAAGGCAGGCCCTTGCGTCACTTCCGCCGCGGCATCCGGTAAGGCAGCATGAACTGCACCAGCCCCGAGGAGAAGCGCCGCATGTCGAGGCTTTCCTGCACCGCCACGACCTCCTCGCCCATGAAGCGCGAGGCGAGCTCGGAGCGGGCGTAGAAGGGGGTGTCCTCCCAGGTTCTCCTGACCGCCGCGACGCCGATGTCGGAGCGGGTGCGGCGCTCGATCTGCCAGGCGCTGCGCGGCAGGCGCGCAATGGGCGGGAGCTCGACGGGCTCGGGCACGCCCTTGTCGTCGAAGCGCAAGGCGCTCGCGAACAGCGAGCCGTCGCCGCGCTCGCCCTCGTAGCACACCAGCGCGCCTTCGCTGAGGTGCGCGCGCGACCAGTGCCAGGTGTTGAAGCCGGTTTCCAGGGGCTCGGCACCGCGGTTGTGGTCGAGGTAGGCCTTGCCGCGCCACGATAGCGCGGGCGCGCTCATCTCCACCTCGATCCGGGCGCAGGGGGCAAGGCAGTGCCAGATGTGCTTCTCTTGCCCGTCGAGCGCGAAGGCGGTGCGGTTCAGAGCCTCGGGGATCACCCTCACCCGGCCCGCGACCTTTCGCTGCCACGGGATGAAAAGGCGCTTGTCGCCCTCCATGATGTCGATGGTGAGCGCGTTGCCATCCCAGCGCACCGCGCTCGGGCCGAGCATCAGGTTCGCCGCATCGCGCCCCAGCGAGCCGCGCCCGCGCTCGGTCATCGCCCAGCGCGCCGAAGGGCCGTAGAGCGCGACGTTCAAGGCGCAGTGGTCGAGCGGATCGGTGCGGCCGGACTTCTTGTAATAGGGCGAGAAAACGCTGCCCAGAAAGGCGATGATCGTCAGCCCGTGCTGCCCGTCGTCGCTGATCGCGTCGACATACCACCAGGAATAGCCGCCCGCGGGGATCGCCTCGTCGAAGCGAGGTCCTTCGCGATCACCCGCGCTGCCAGCTGCCCGGACAAGGCTGCCATAGGGACGCCGGCCGCCGGATGGGTCGCCCCGCCCGTGCAGTAGAGACCGGGCAGGCGCGTTTTCGGCCCCTGTCGCTGGAAGGAGGCCGCCCAGCCGTGCGACGCTCTGCCATAGAGGGCGCCGCCCGTCGCGGGAAACAGGGCCTCCCAGTCCTGCGGGGTCATAAGCCGATGCTCCGGCGGGTCCTCGAGCCTGAGGCCGCACCGTTCGAGCGTGGCTGTCATGGCCTGCGTGCATTGGTCTCTCTCCTCGGGTGAATAGGCGTGAACGTCCCCTTCGGCGGGGGCGTTGACGATGATCTGGAGGCGCTCGCGGCTGCCGGGGGCCGGGGCGGGATCGGAAAGGCGCGCGCCGCGGTCGATGGCGCAGACATAGACCGTCGGCTCGGACGGGGTGCGCCCGGCCGCGATCTCGCGGAACTCGCGCGGATAATCGCGCGAGAAGAAGACGTTGTGATGGGTGAGCGCGAAGCCTTCGGTCTTCGTATGCACATACCAGACCAGCGCCGAGAGCGAGCGCTTCGCGGGCGGGATCGCGGGGACGGCGCGCCGCGCAGCCTCGCCGAATCGTCCGGTGGCGAGCGCGCTGGGGTCGCCGTTGCAGATGACGATGTCGGCCTGGATCACCTCGCCGCTCTCGAGCCTGACCCCGCTCGCGCGGCCGTTGGCGGTCAGCACCTCGGCGACAGCGGCACCGGTGCGCACCCGCGCGCCCTGCCGCCCGGCGAGGGTAGCGAGCGCCTTCGCCAGCCCGTGGATGCCGCCCTCGATCAGCCACACCCCCATCGCCTCGACATGGGCGATCAGCATGAGGGTGGCGGGCGCGCTGAAGGGCGAGGAGCCGCAATAGGTCGCGTAGCGGCCGAACAGCTGCCGCAGGCGCGGGTCCTTGAAGTGCTCGCCCAGCGCGTTCCACATCCCGTCGAAGGGCCGCATCGCCAGCATGTCGCCCAGGCGCGAAGGGCCGATCCGCCACATCATCGGCAGCGGGGTCGAGGCCTTGTCGCCGCGCAGGAAGGGCTCTTCCAGCACCGCGAAGCTGCGCTTCGCCTCGGCGGCAAAGGCGCGGTAGCCGCGCGCGGCGTCCGCTCCGGCAAAGGCTCC
>JBJTSG010000145.1:0-5792 GCA_046076505.1 Erythrobacter sp.
CGGGCGGGGGAAGCGCGCCTTGAAGGTGAAGCTCTGCGGGGTGGGGCCGTAGCGGTCGAGCATCCACAGGCGCGCGAGGCCCTCGTCGATCGAGGGACGGTGACCCGCGGGCACCCACCATAGCGCCTGGTAGGCGCCATCGAAGCGGTGGAAAAACTCGCGCCGCCGCGCCATCTCGGGCGTGTGGCCCGAGCGGTACACGAAGTCGAACAGCGCCTCCGCGCTCTCCCAGACCGACATGTTGAGGAGCAGCAACGGGTCGGAGGCGACGTCAAAGTCGGTGGCGTCTCCGCTCTCCGACTGAAGCCGCCACACGAAGCCCGGCGCGGCATCGGCAATGGCGTTGATCCGGACGAGCGCATCGAAGAACGGTTGCACGCGCGCATCGCCCTCGGGCGCCAGCAGCTTGCCGATGTTGATCTGCGCCAGCTGCCAACCGGCCGCTCCGCCCTGCCCCCCGGCTCCCTGTACGCTCATGCCTACTCCGCTGCGTCTTTGTCCACCGCGAGCGCGGGGTACTCCGCCGCGACCGCCTCGCCGTCGGCCGCATTATACCGCGGCGCGGCTTCGACCAAGGGGACTTCGTCGATCGCCTGCTTGCCGATCTCGACGCCTTTCTCGGCGAGGCGCCGCCCGGAGGTCAGCACGTTGCGCTCGAAGCTCCCGACGAACTTGTTGTAGTTGTTGACCGCCGTTTCGAGACCGCCACCGACGCGCTTGAGGTGCTCGCTCGCGACGCGCAGGCGGTCATAGAGCTCGGCGCCCATCCGGCCGATGGCCTGCGCCTCCTTGGCGAGCCCGTCCTGCCGCCACACCTGCGCGACGGTGCGGGCGATGGCGACGAGGTTGGTCGGCGTCGCCAGCAGGACCCGGCGCTCGAAGGCGAAGTCCCAGAGCTCGGGGTCGGCCTCGAGCGCGGCGGTGACGAAGTGCTCGCCGGGGACGAACATGATGACGTAGTCGGGCGCCTCCTCGAACTGGCTCTGGTAGCTCTTCGCGCCGAGCGTCTGCACGTGCCCGCGCATCGACTTGGCGTGGAGGTCAAGATGCCGCTTGCGCTCGGCCTCGTCGTTCGCTTCGAAGGCGGCCTGGTAGGCGTTGAGCGACACCTTGGAATCGACCACCAGCTTCTTCTGGCCCGGCACATTGATGATCGCGTCGGGGCGCAGGCGACCTTCCTCGGTGTCGATCGAATGCTCCATGACGAAGTCGGTGTGCTGGGCAAGGCCGCATTGTTCGAGCAGGTTCTGGAGCGCGCGCTCGCCCCAGCGCCCGCGCGCCTTGGGGGCATTGGTCAGCGAATTGCCAAGCCGCTGCGCCTCGCGCCGCACCTCTTCCTGGCCCTCGCGCATCGACTGGATTAGCCCCGCGAGCTGGCCAAAGGCGTCGGTGCGCTTCGCCTCGAGCTCGGCAACCTGCTTCTCGTAGCTCGCGAGCTTCTCGCCAACGGGCGAGAGCAGCGCCTTGATCTTGGCCTCGCCCGCTTCCTCGGATTGGCGGAAGCGCGCCTCGGCACGTTCGAGGAAGGCCTTCTGCGCCTGTTCGAGCACCCGGCTACCGGCGTTCTCGAATTCCTTCCTGAGGCTCTCCTGCGCGGCGAGGAGCGCGGCCTTCTGCTCGGCGAAGGCCTTCTCACGCTCGGCCGAGGCGCTCTCGAGCGCGGCGAGCTTTTCGGCGAGCGCGGCCCTTTCGGCCTGCACGCCATCGAGCCGCGCGGCGGCCGCATCGGCCTGCGCGGCGCGCTCCTTCAGTCCCGCGACCTCGATCCGCGCCTCGCCCAGCTCGGCAATGGCGCGCTTGAAATCCGCCTCCTGCGAGGCCGTGGCCGCCTCGGCTGCAGCGAGGCGGGTGCGCAGGTCGGCAAGCGGGCGCGAGCCCACGAACCAGCCGATCAGGCCGCCGATGACGAGTGTGAGGACAGAGAGAATCGCGAGTTCCATGCAGCGATCCTACACGGAACGAAAAGAGAACGCCAGAGGCTTGGCGCCGCTATCCCCCGCCGGCTTCGGAGGGTGCGTCCTTCGGGTCCTTCTGCCACGGCCAGCGCCCGTCGATCTCGACCTCGAGGCTGAAGGAGAGAAAGGTGCGGATGATGACGATGAGGCCGAGGACGAGCACGCTCTCGAGCGTCGGGTCGATGGCGACGGTGCGGATGATGTCGGCGGCGACGAGCAGTTCGAGCCCGGTGAGGATCGCGCGACCAAGCATCCGCCGGAAGGCGGCAACGCGGTCCTCGCCCCGCGCCGGGCGGGTGACGAGCGAGAGGACGAAGGCTCCGGCGGCATAGAGCCCCCCGAGGACGATCACGCCGATCCCGCCGAGTTCAAAGAGCTTCGCCACAAGGGTGGCGATCGCGAGCATGCTGGGATCGTCGATCATGCGCGGGGTTACCTCTGCGGTCCGCTCGGGGTTTCAAAGACAGCGGGGCCCGGGTCAAGCCCCGGGAGACGATCTGTCTTGGGAAACGACCTGATCGGCCCGCAGGGCCGCGAGCGCACGCGCGCGAGCCGCAGCGGGCGCAGCTCTGCTGCGCGTCTTGCGAGCTCGCTCGCCCGGATGGGCGAGCGCAATCAAGCTACGCCGCGCGGCAGATCTTCTCGAGCTTCTTCAGCACCATCGCACGCTTCAATCGGCTGAGGTGGTCGATGAACAAGATGCCTTCGAGGTGGTCCATCTCGTGCTGGAGGCAGGTCGCCATCAACCCTTCCAAGGCCTCCTCGTGGGTGTTGCCCTCGAGGTCCTGGTAGCGCACGCGGCAGGTCGCGGGGCGCTCGACGTCGGCGTAGATCTCGGGGACCGAGAGGCAGCCTTCCTGATAGATGGACAGCTCCTCGGCGGGGTCGAGGATCACCGGGTTGACGAACACCCGCGGCTCCTTCTTCGTGGCCGGGTGCGTGTGCTTGTGGCCGTCGTGCGAGCACTCGACTGGCGGCGCGTCGGGATCGTCGGGCTGGAGATCGATCACCAGCACCCGCTTGGGCACGCCGACCTGGATCGCGGCAAGGCCGATGCCCGGCGCATCGTACATCGTCTCGAACATATCCTCGACGAGGGCGTTGAGCTCGGGGCCGAACTCGTGAGGTTCAACCGGGGTCGAGACGATCTTGAGCCGGGGGTCCGGCACTTCGAGGATTTCGCGGATAGCCATGGAGCGCCAAATAGGCTGATGGGGCCCGAATTACAACGCTCCGCAAGCCCACCCCGCTGCGACTAGCGAGCAAGCTCGCAAGTCTCGCTCCCCTCCCGCTGGCGGGAGGGGGAGTTGGGCGCTGATACGCCCCTCCCGCTTGCGGGAGGGGTTGGGGGTGGGAATGTCAGCCGACCGGCCGCCGTGCCCGCAAGGCCTGCGCCAGTGTGCCCTCGTCGAGATAGTCGAGCTCGCCGCCGACGGGCAGGCCGTGGGCGAGCTGGGTGACGCGCAAGGGGAAAGCCTCGAGCCGCTCGGCGAGGTAATGCGCAGTGGTCTGGCCTTCGAGCGTCGCGTTCATGGCGAGCACCACCTCGTCGATCCCGCCCGCCTCGACCCGCGCGAGCAGGCTGGCGATGCCGAGATCCTCGGGGCCGATGCCGTCCAAGGCCGAGAGCCTGCCGCCGAGCACGTGGTAGCGCCCGGGGAAGAGCCGCGCGCGGTCCAGCGCCCAGACGTCGGAAACTTCCTCCACCACGCACAGGCTGCGCGCATCGCGGCGCGGATCGGCGCAGATGGCGCAGGGGTCGCGGGTGTCGACATTGCCACAAATGTGGCACTCGACCAGCGTCTCGGCGACGCCTGCGAGGGCTTCGAGCAGGGCGGGCAGCGCGCTTTCGCGGTGCTTCACCAGCCACAGCACCGCCCGCCGCGCGGAACGCGGTCCCAAGCCCGGCAGGCGGGCGAGCGCGGAGCTGAGCGCTTCGATCTCTTGCGATGCCATGGGGGGAGAGATAGGTGCTGCGCTTCGCTTCACAAAGGCTCGCGGCAAAGCTTATGCGCATCATCTTCATGGGAACGCCCGAATTCGCGGTGCCGGCGCTGCGCGCGCTGCATGAGGCGGGGCATGAGGTGGTGTGCGTCTACACCCAGCCGCCGCGTCCGGCGGGGCGGGGGAAGAAGCTGATGCCCTCCCCCGTGCAGCTTGAGGCCGAGCGGTTGGGGGTGCCGGTGCGCTCGCCTGTGTCGTTGCGGAATGCGGAGGCGCAGGCGGAGTTTGCGGCATTGGGCGCGGACGTGGCGGTGGTCGCGGCTTACGGATTGATCCTGCCGCAGCCGGTGCTCGACGCGCCCCGCCACGGCTGCCTCAACATCCACGCCTCGCTGCTTCCCCGATGGAGAGGCGCAGCGCCGATCCACCGCGCGGTGATGGCCGGCGATACCGAGACGGGCGTCACCATCATGCAGATGGAAGCCGGGCTCGATACCGGGCCGATGCTGCACAAGGTCAGGACCTCAGTCTGGGACAAAACGACAGGCGAGCTAACGGCCGAGTTGGCGACGGCGGGAGCGCAGGCCATGCTCGATGTGCTGGCCGATCTCAGCGCCTTTCCCCCCGAACGGCAGGACGAGAGCCTCGCCTGCTATGCACCGAAAATCGACAAGGCTGAAAGCCGGATCACTTGGACGAGCAGCGTCACCACGATTGAGCGGCAGGTGCGCGGATTATCGCCCTTCCCCGGCGCATGGTTCATGCTCGGTGATGAGCGAGTGAAGCTGCTCCAGGTGGAGAGCGTCTATCTGGGCGATCTTCCCGCAACCAAGCAATGGGGCGAGCCGGGCGAAGTTCTGGACGACGACTTGACGATCGCCTGTGAGAACACGTGCGTAAATCCGGAAGCCGTGCGCCCAGTGCGGCTCCAACGCGCGGGCAAGCCGGTGCTGGACCGCGCCGAGTTCCTGCGCGGGCGGCCGGTGCCGGCGGGAACGGTGCTCGGGTGAACTTCACCCCTTCTCGTCATCCCGGCGGAGGCCGGGACCCAGTGCGGCAATCGCTGCGCGTCGGATTCTGGACCCCGGCCTTCGCCGGGGTGACGGTTAGAGCATGACCCGCTTTGCCCTCACCCTCGAATTCGACGGCACGCCGTTCTTCGGGCTGCAACGCCAGTCCCACGGGCCGAGCGTGCAGCAGTCGGTCGAGGACGCGCTCGGACGGATCACGGGCGAGAGCGTCACGATGCACTCAGCCGGGCGCACCGATGCGGGCGTGCATGCGCTGGCGATGCGCAGTCACGTGGATATCGAAAAGCCCTTCGATCCCTTCCGGCTGATGGCGGCACTGAACGCCCAGCTGCGGCCCGATCCCGTCGCGGTGACCCATTGCGAGGTCGTGCCGGACGACTGGCATGCGCGCTTTTCCTGCACCGGGCGGCGCTATCTCTACCGCATCGCCAACCGCCGCGCACCGCTCACGCTGATGCGCGACAAGGCGTGGCACGTGCCCCAGCCGCTCGACGCCGAGGCGATGCACCGCGCGGCGCAGGCGCTGGTCGGGCGGCACGACTTCACCACCTTCCGCAGCGTGCATTGTCAGGCCGCCGATCCGGTGAAGTCGCTCGACCGCCTCGATGTCGAAAGGGTCGGCGAGGAAATCCACATCCACGCCGCCGCGCGCTCCTTCCTCCACCATCAGGTGCGCTCGATGGTCGGGTGCCTCAAGCTGGTTGGCGCGGGGACGTGGCCCGAAGAGCGCATCGCCGAGGCGCTTGCGGCGCGCGATCGGGGTGCGCTGGGCCTCAACGCGCCGCCGCACGGGCTCTACTTCGTCGCGGCGACCTATCCCTGACGGGCCCACCCCTAACCCCTCCCGCAAGCGGGAGGGGGA